>CALSBD010000016.1:0-15800 GCA_943373055.1 Rhizobium sp. Q54 | reverse complement strand
GGCTGATCCCATTGGGTG
This sequence comes from Rhizobium sp. Q54, assembly GCA_943373055.1. Classification (GTDB taxonomy): domain Bacteria; phylum Pseudomonadota; class Alphaproteobacteria; order Rhizobiales; family Ancalomicrobiaceae; genus CALSBD01. The sequence goes on along the minus strand of CALSBD010000016.1, from coordinate 15,782 downwards.
ATTTCGTGTCGGCTTTGCCGATCATCGGCATCGCGCCCATCATGGTGATGTGGTTCGGCTTTGACTGGCAGTCGAAGGCGGCCGTGGTCGTGGTGATGACGTTCTTCCCCATGCTCGTGAATACGGTCGCGGGGTTGGCGGCCACCGGACACCTGGAACGCGACCTCATGCGCTCCTATGGCGCGGGATATGCCGCCACTTTATTCAAGCTGCGTCTTCCCGCCGCGATGCCGTTCGTTTTCAATGCACTCAAGATCAACTCCACGCTCGCGCTCATCGGCGCCATCGTGGCGGAGTTCTTCGGCACGCCAATCGTCGGCATGGGGTTTCGCATCTCCACGGAGGTCGGCCGCATGTCGCTCGACATGGTGTGGGCAACGATTGCGGTGGCCGCGGTCGCGGGATCGGCCTCTTATGCGTTGCTGTCGCTCATCGAGCGGCTGGTGACATTCTGGCATCCCTCGTACCGGGCGCGCTAACGTCCGGATGAGGTCTTGATCGATCGGGCGCGTGTCGTCCGGCGATGGGTTTGGAGAGAGGAGAACACGAGCATGAAAAAGCTGTTTCTCGCCACGGCCGCGTTGGCCATTGGCCTCAGCGCCTCGGTGGCCAGCGCCGCCGAGAAAGTGACCTTGCAGCTGAAGTGGGTCACCCAGGCCCAGTTCGCCGGCTACTATGTGGCCAAGGACAAGGGTTTCTATAAGGACGCCGGTCTCGACGTCACCATCAAGCCGGGTGGCCCGGACATCGCTCCGCCGCAGGTGATCGCCGGCGGTGGCGCCGACGTCATCGTGGAGTGGATGCCCGCCGCGCTTGCCGCCCGTGAAAAGGGCGTGCCGCTTGTCAATATCGCCCAGCCGTTCAAGCGCTCGGGCATGATGCTGACCTGCCGCAAGGAAACCGGCATCAAGTCGCCGGCGGACTTCAAGGGCAAGACGCTGGGCGTCTGGTTCTTCGGCAACGAGTTCCCGTTCCTGTCGTGGATGAGCCAGCTCAAGATCCCGACCAATGGCGGGCCCAATGGCGTCAACGTCATCAAGCAGGGCTTCAACGTCGACCCGCTGATCCAGAAGCAGGCCGACTGCGTGTCGACCATGACCTATAACGAGTATTGGCAGGTCATCGACGCCGGCATCAAGGCGGAAGACCTCGTGGTGTTTAAGTACGCCGACCAGGGCGTCGCCACCATGGAAGACGGCCTCTATGTGCTGGAGAGCAAGCTGGCGGATCCGAAGTTCGTCGACACCATGGCGAAGTTCGTCAAGGCCTCGATGAAGGGCTGGGACTATGCCCGCGCCAACCCGACCGAGGCGGCCAAGATCGTCCTCGACAATGACGCGACCGGCGCGCAGACCGAGAAGCACCAGGTCCGCATGATGGGCGAGATCAACAAGCTCACCGAAGGCTCCAACGGCAAGCTCGACCCGGCCGACTATGAGACGACCGTTAAGACGCTGCTCGCCGGCGGCTCGGACCCGGTCATCTCCAAGGCCCCCACGGGCGCCTGGACCCACGCGGTGATCGACAAGGCGCTCGCCAACTGATCAGGCCCACGACCTCGATCGCGAAATCGCGCGTCCGGTTCGCCGGGCGCGCTTTTGCACGGTTCGTGCTACTCTCCCCCCATTGGAGAAGCCGCCATGAACGACCATCCTCGCGTCAGCCCCACGGCTGCGCCTCGCGTCGCCCGCATCACCGTCGACAGCCTCGGCGCGGAGGGCGCGCGGTTGATGGAGCGCGTTTTGAATGGGGAAACCGTCGAGATCCAACAGGACGGCACCACGATCGCGGTTTTGACCGCGGCGCCCGAGGTCGACGCCGAGACCCGGGACGCCGTCGAGGCCGCCGCCCGCGAAGCCCGCGCCAAGGCCTGGGAAGCACATAAGGCGGAGTTGATGACGCGGCCGATCTTAAACCTTGGGAAATTCGATCGCGAAGAGCTCTATGATGATGCCCTCAAGAATCGCGGCCGTTGACACGAACGTCTTGGTCTATGCCGAGGGCTTTGGCGATGAATTCCGCAGCACTCGAGCACTCGACGTTTTTCAAACCCTCTCAAAGGGATCACTGATTATTCCGTTTCAGGTCTGCGTCGAGACCCTTCAGGTTTTGACGCGCAAAATGGGCGTGCCCCGCCATGAAGCCAGCCAAAGGCTCAGTAAATGGCGGACATATGCTGAAGTCCCCGAAGTGACCGCCGCAAATCTTGAGACGGCTGCGATCTTGATCGAAACCACCAATTTCCAAGTCTTCGACTGCCTCATCCTCGCCACCGCCCACCTCGCCGGGGCGTCCCTGTTGGTGTCGGAGGACATGGCCGACGGCTTTTCCTGGCGCGGCGTGACGGTGGTGAACCCGTTCGCGACGCCGCTTCACCCCACCCTTCAAGAATCACTCGACGCGCTGGACCCATCGTCCTAACGCTGGTTGAGACTGCATGAGAGGAGATGTCCGATGTCCACCATCCTGATCCGCGGCGGCACCGTGGTGAACCATGACCACTCGCGGCGCGCCGATGTGCTGGTCGTTGACGACAAGATCGTCGCTGTCGGCGCCAAGCTTGACGCGCCGACGGGGGCTCAGGTGATCGACGCGGGCGGATGCTATGTCATGCCCGGTGGCATCGACCCGCACACCCACATGGAACTCATGTTCATGGGCACCGTGTCAGCGGACGACTTCGAGTGGGGCACCAAGGCCGCGCTGTCGGGCGGCACCACCATGATCGTCGACTTCTGCATTCCCGGCCCCGGCCAATCCATGCTCGCCGCCTATCAGGACTGGCGCATGAAGTCGGAGAAGGCGGCGTCGGACTATTCCTTCCACATGGCGGTGACGTGGTGGTCGGAGCAAGTTTGGCGCGAGATGGAGACCGTGGTGAAGACCTACGGCATCAACTCGTTCAAGCACTTCATGGCCTATAAGGGCGCGCTTATGGTCAATGACGAGGAGCTCTATCACTCGTTTGGCCGCTGCGCGGAATTGGGCGCGTTGCCGATGGTGCATGCCGAGAATGGCGATATCGTCTTTCACATGCAGGAGCACTGCATGAAGAAGGGCATCGCCGGCCCCGAAGGCCATGCCTATTCACGCCCGCCGGAGGTGGAAGGCGAGGCGACCAACCGCGCGATCGTGATCGCCGACATGGTCGGCTGCCCGCTTTATGTGGTGCATACCTCCTGCAAGGAAGCCCAAGAGGCGATCGCCCGCGCGCGCGCCAATGGCCACCGGGTCTATGGCGAGCCATTGATCCAGCATTTGGTGCTCGACGAGGACGAATACCGCAATCGCGACTGGGACTACGCGGCGCGGCGGGTGATGTCGCCGCCGTTCCGGCCCAAGAAGCATCAGGACGCGCTGTGGGCGGCGTTGGCGAATGGCCAGCTGCAGGTGGTGGCGACCGACCACTGCTCGTTCACCACCGAGCAGAAGCGGTTTGGGCTGGGTGATTTCCGCAAGATCCCCAACGGCACGGGTGGCCTTGAAGACCGCATGCCGGTGCTGTGGACCGCGGGCGTCAATACGGGCCGACTGACCAAGGAAGAGTTCGTCGCCGTCACGTCGAGCAACATTGCCCGCATCCTCAACATCTATCCGCGCAAAGGCGCGGTGGCGGTCGGCTCGGACGCGGACCTTGTCATCTGGGATCCGGCGATGTCGAAGACCATCTCGGCGAAAGGCCAGATCAGCCGTATCGATTACAATGTGTTCGAGGGCTACGAGTGTACCGGCGCGCCCAAGGCGACCTTGTCGCGCGGTCGCATCGCGTGGATGGAGGGCGATCTGCGGGCCCAGCGCGGCGATGGCGAGTTCGTCGCGCGCGATCCGTTCCCCGCCACCCAGGTCGCGTTCCAGACCTGGAAGGCGTTCTCGGCGCCCAAGGGCGTCGAGCGCGTCGACGTGACGCCGTGAGCGATAGGCCCCGTGTTGAGCGCCGGCCATGAAGTGGCTGGCGGCCTTGGGTCGGCGAGGGACGGAGGCGTCCGCCCTCGCCGTTTTCATCGGGCTGGCTTTGCCCGACCTGGCGGCGCTCGCGCGTCCGCTGTTGCCGTTCACCGTCGCCATCTTGCTCGCGCTCACTTTGTTGGTGATCGAGCCGGCGCGGCTTCTCGCTGCCGTGCGGCGACCCACGCCGATCCTGGCCGCAGCCGTCATCATGGTCCTTGTCACCCCGGCAGTCTTGACGGGGATTGCCATCCTCTTCGCCGATCAGCTCGGCCCAGGGCTGACGCTCGGCCTCTTCATCTTTGCCTTCGCGCCGCCCACGGCCGGTGCGGCGGCGTTCGCGGTGCTCATGCGGCTCGACGGCGCGCCGTCGCTTGCCATCCAGCTTTTATTGACCGTCGCCTCGCCGGTGCTGGTGCCCACGCTGGCCTGGGGCGTGTTTGGCGTCGACATGCCGATCGCCCCGGAAGATCTGGCGATCCGGCTGTTGTTCATCGTCGGACCGGCAGTCGCTGCCGCGGTGCTGATTCGCCGTCGCATGGGGGCGGCGGCCATCCGGGCGAACCGGGAGGTGTTCACCGGGCTGTTCATCCCGCCGCTCGCGCTGTTCGCGGTCGGCTCGATGGACGGCATGTTGGCGCGCATCATGGCCGAGCCGATGGCCATGGGCGTGATCCTTGTAATCGCAATTGCGCTGGCGCTCGGCTCGATCCTGGCCGCCACGGTGCTGTTGTGGCCGTTTGGCAAGTCAAACGCGTTGGCCCTGGGGTTTTCGGCGGGAAACCGCAATCTAGGCCTGATCGTCGGCGCGCTGACTGGCATCATTCCGGATGACACCTGGGCCTACTTCGCACTCGCACAATTTCCCATTTACGGGCTGCCATTCCTGTTGCGCCCGGTCTATCGTCGGTTCGCCGCTTCGGGGGAAGCGGGCGGGGGAAACCAACCGACCTAGCGGCTGAGGTGTAGCCGCGCGCCAGCGTGGCTGGCCGACCCCGAACGGACATGAAATGCCGCGCCTGACGCTCGCGACGTGGAACATTAATTCGGTTCGCCTGCGCATTGACCTTGTTGGCCGCCTTCTGGCGGACCACGCACCTGATGTGTTGTGCCTGCAAGAAACCAAATGCCAGGATGGCCAGTTTCCCACCGCAGCCTTCGAAAGGTGGGGCTATCGGCACATTGCCCTGCACGGCCAGAAGGGCTGGCACGGGGTGGCGATCGTGTCGCGACTGCCAATCGAAACGGTCGAGCGCCGGCGCTTTTGCGGCAAGGACGATGCCCGCCATGTGGCCACGACGCTGGAGGTGGGCGGATCCCCTCTCACCATCGACAGCCTTTATGTGCCGGCCGGTGGCGATGAGCCCGATCCGGATATCAACCCGAAATTTGCCCACAAGCTTGCGTTTCTTGATGAGATGCGCGCCTGGGTAGGAGAGAGCCCGGTGGCGGGGCGGCGGCTGTTGGTGGGGGACCTCAACATCGCGCCCTATGAGGATGATGTGTGGTCGCACCGCCAGCTCCTCGACGTGGTCAGCCACACGCCGATCGAGACGGACACGTTCGAGGCCATTCGCCTGGGCGGTGGGTGGATTGATGCCATGCGCCAGTTCGTGCCGCTGCCGCAAAAGCTGTTCACGTGGTGGAGCTACCGGGCGCAGGACTGGACCCGGGCGGACCGCGGGCGGCGGCTTGATCACATCTGGGCCTCGCCCGCACTCGATGGCGCGCTGACCGGCATCGAAGTGGTGCGCGACGCGCGCGGCTGGCAAAAGCCGTCGGACCACGTGCCGGTCATCGCGCGGCTGGAGCTATGAACGGACGGCGCATACCGGCGAGATCAGCCCGATGCCCGACGGGAGCTGCGTAAGTCAAAAGCGGCCGATCCGCAGGGATCGACCGCTTTCAATTTCTACATCGCTCTCAAAGAGCGCTGATCAGCTCAGTGCGACGTTCACCGCGCTCTCGGGCAGTTCGGCGCCGAATGCGCGCTGATAGAATTCCGCCAGCAGCGGGCGCTCCAGCTCATCGCACTTGTTGAGGAAGGTCACGCGCAGCGCGAAGCCGACGTCGCCGAAGATTTCGGCGTTCTCTGCCCAAGTGATCACCGTGCGCGGCGACATGACGGTCGACAGATCGCCATTCATGAACGCGTTGCGGGTCATGTCGGCGACGCGGACCATCTTGTTGACGATGTCCTTGCCCTTCGCGGTGCCCTGATAGTGCTTGGCCTTGGCCAGCACGATATCGACCTCATTGTCATGCGGCAGGTAGTTCAGCGTGGTGACGATCGACCAACGGTCCATCTGCGCCTGGTTGATCTGCTGCGTGCCGTGATAGAGGCCCGACGTGTCGCCGAGACCAATGGTGTTGGCGGTGGCGAACAGCCGGAAGGCCGGATGAGGGCGAATGACGCGGCTTTGATCGAGAAGCGTTAGGCGGCCCGATGATTCCAGCACACGCTGGATCACAAACATCACGTCCGGCCGGCCGGCGTCATACTCGTCGAACACGAGCGCGACGTTGTTTTGATAGGCCCACGGCAAGATGCCATCGCGGAACTCGGTGACCTGCTTACCATCCTTGAGGACAATCGCGTCCTTGCCGATCAAGTCGATGCGGCTGATGTGGCTGTCGAGGTTGACGCGCACGCAGGGCCAATTGAGCCGGGCGGCGACCTGCTCGATGTGGGTCGATTTGCCGGTGCCGTGATAGCCGGTCACCATCACGCGGCGATTGCGCGCGAAGCCCGCGAGGATGGCGAGCGTCGTTTGCTTGTCGAACAAATAGTCTGGATCCAGATCGGGGACGTGTTCGTTGCCCTTCAAATAGGCCGGCACCATCAGATCCGATTCAAAACCAAACACGTCGCGAACGGACACCTGGGTATCCGGCAGGCCGACCACGGCCATCGTCGTATCGCTCATCACACCTTCCCTGCCGGGCGCCCGCTCACGTTCGCCCGCGCTCTCATAACCCCGGTTCCGCCCGGAAATCCTTTGACCGGTCATCAGGCGATGACCATGGCCCCGTACACCCTATACGCGCTCACGCGCCAAACAGCGCGTCGAACCTTAAAACATTTCCGCAAAAAGTGAAAAGCAGAACCCGCGCGCGAAACCGCATGGGAGCACCGCAAGCGGCACGCGGGGATGGGGGCGGCCCCTGGATATGGGCCCGATTGGTGCAAAACGCCGTGATAATCACCGCGCGACCCTTCGCAACGGCTTGATTTTTTGCAGGTCGGAGAACTTATGGCGAATGTGGGGGAACCGCTTTTCGCCAACGGCCCACAGACGGTCGCGCAGCTTGGTGGTCAGCGATGCGGTAGCACTTACATCGATGGGGGTGTCTGACAGATCGTACGTGACTTCAATAAAAAGGACCGGCTCACCATCGTGATCAAGGCCATCCTGGACACGGACATCGGTCAAACCAACGACCTGCGTGCTGTCCCGCATCGTATCGGTGATGACGTCAACGATGTGCTTGTCCACAACCATGGCCAGTTCCCTTCATGGTTGAAACACTAAACCATCCAACCGAGTTTGACAAATGCGGCGTATACCGGCAGCTAAACAGTTGTCATGTTGGGGTTGGGGAAAACTGGCGCGCCCTACGGGAGTCGAACCCGTCTCTCCAGCGTGAAAGGCTGGCGTCCTAACCGATAGACGAAGGGCGCGCGGTCGCGGGGGTGCCGCGACGCAGGGCGTTATAGGGAGGTTCGGGCGATCCGGCAAGCGTCTTCGAATCGCTTGTTGACAAAAAGCGCGCGCGCCCCGGGCGATGGTGAATGAGGGGCTTGGGCCGGGCCCTCACTTCGGGATCATCTTGCGCGGCGCACGATTTTGAAATCCGCCGATCGGTGCCACCGTTCGCCAGCGCGCGATCACGCCGGCGGTGTGAGTACGATCTTGCCGACGTGGCGTTTATCAAGGAAGGCGGCTTGGGCGGTGGCGATCTCCTTAAGCGGGAACACCGCTGCCACCACGGGGCGGATCTCGCCCGCCTCGACCGCCGCGATCAGGCTTGGAAACACCGGCGCGTCCCAGGCGGTGGACCCGATCAAGGTAAGGTCCTTGAGATAGAGATCGCGCAGGTCCAACGGCACCGTCGGACCGGCGATGGCGCCGGAGGTGACGTATCGCCCGCCGCGGCGCAGCACCTTGAGCCACAGGGCAAACGCTGCGCCACCCACATTGTCGATGACAACGTCCACGGTCTCGTCGGCCAGGGCCTGAGCGATGTCGTCGGTTGACGCCAGCACGCGATCGGCGCCAAGGGCGGCAACGGCGGCCTGCTTGGACGGGCTGGTCAGCGCAATCACCCGCGCGCCACGGCGACGGGCGAGCCGGACGACGGCGGAGGCGACGCCACCGGAAGCGCCGGGCACCACCACGCAGTCATGGCGGCCCACGTTCGCGCGATGGAGCATCGCTTCGGCGGTGCCATAGGCGCAGGGTAATGAGGCAAGCTCCGCGTCGCTCCAATCACACGTGACGGGAAACACCTCCGACGCGGGCACGACGACATATTGGGCAAACGCGCCGTTGAAATCGACACCGAGCCAGCGGGTGTCTGGGTGATCAAAGCCGCGCACCCGCATGCAGGGGCGCACGAGGACACGCCGGGACAGGAGAGCGTCGTCCGCGCCGCTCCCGAGCTTCACCACCTCCCCGCAGCAATCCACCCCTTGAATGAGCGGAAACGGTGTGGCCCCGCTCCAGCCGCCCGGCTCCCCGCTGGCATCGGTGGCGACGGCCTGAGTGCCGCCGGTAATGGCGGGCGCATACCAGCCGATTCGGGTGTTGATGTCGGTGTTGTTGAGGCCGGCGGCGCGCACCCGGATCAGGACGTCGCCTGGGCCGGGGTCGGGCGTGGCAATGTCGGTATATGAAAGCCGGTCAAAGCCGCCGGGCCCGGTGGTGACAACCGCCTTCATGGTGGCGGGCAGCGAGAGCTCAGGCCGGTGCATTGCAGTCTCCTCCCCCGCGCGCGAAGCGGGCTTCGCCGGCGAGCCAATCACAGACGCGAGACAATTGCAGCGGCCAACAGCGCTCAAACCGGACGCGCTGAAGCGCCATGTCAGGAAAGAGATGGTGCGGGCGGTCGGAATCGAACCGACACTCTGTCACCAGAACCGGATTTTGAGTCCGGCGCGTCTACCAGTTCCGCCACGCCCGCACGATCCGCACGGTCCTGGCGGGGACCGCGGGAAGGGATTGACGGGTGAGCCCGTCAATCCGGCGCGCACTATAGGCATGCGCGGGGCCGCGTCAATGCGGCGGCGAACGATTTCATCCCTGGACGGAACAGCGCCAAACGCTGCTGGCGAGTGACCGCCAGCGTGCCTGGCGCGGCGGTCGCGAGAGCGCTTAGGCGCCAGCCTGGCGGTGCTTGGCAAGCGACGTCACATTGCCGCCATTGACCCGTCCGAGCAGGCGCGCGGTCGTCTCAAGGCGCGCGCGGGTCTCGTTAAGCTCGGCTTCCAAGGCGACGACATGGCCGCGCAAAGCCGCGCCGACGAGATCGTCGGCGATGGGATCCGCCGTCACCAACGGCCGGATGGCATCGACCGACAGGCCCAAGCGGCGCAGCACGACGATGATGAACGCGCGGGTCATCTGGGGCGTGTCATAATATCGATGCGCGCCGACCGTCCGACCGGCGGTGAGCAGTCCGTCTTCCTCATAAAAGCGCAAGGTGCGGGCGGACACGCCCAACAGCTGGGTCGCCTCCTTGATGCCGATATCGCCTGACGGCTTGATCAGCGCGGGACGCGGGACGCCGCTGATCTCGGCTAGGAGATCGGCGAGTTGATCTGCGGACATAGGTTTGGCCTCACGAAATAGGAGCGCTGATCGGTGGAAGGCCACCAATCAACGCTTCAGGGTCTGGGGTCTGCATGATCGTCACGGGCCAGACAGTGTCTGCGCGGTGAGGTCATGCGGGCAGGGCCCGCGCGGTTAAACGAGCCCACAGTTTCAAACCGCTTTGACGCGTCAAATGGCGCAGAATTCCCTTATGGTAAAGGGGGGTGCGGGGTAAATTGCCGTTACGCGCGCTTGGTGCGCCGGAAACGTGCGCCCGCTCAATTCTTCAACCTCATGAACCGTTTGGGTCATTTCCGTTCGCAACGGCGGGACCTTACGTGCCGGTCCCTTGGTTCTGCCTTGGCCGCACGCATCATTTGATCCGAGGATCGACAGGGCGACGCAAAAGGCTCTGCACAGCGCGCAGATCTGGGACGCGCGTTACAACAGGTTTCGCTTCATCGCCTCGGCGACTGCCTGGGCGCGGCTTGAGACATTGAGCTTGCGGTTCACGTGGCGCAGGTGCACGGCGACCGTGTGTTCTGAGATGCCCAGGATCGCGCCGATCTCCCAGGTCGTTTTGCCAGCCGCGGCCCACTTCAGGCAATCGGCCTCGCGGCGCGAGAGGTTGCCGCGTGCTTTATCGCGGCCGCCGACCGACCCGCCATCTTCCAAGGCAAGCGCACGCTGGTAGATCGCGGGCGCCAAATGGGCCACCGCGACGGCCTGCATGCCTTCACACACCGCCGTGGGACCCGAGACGAACAAGGCCCCCACAGAGATATCAAGGCGCTGGACGGGGACAGCGACGAAGTCTTCGATGCCGTACTGGATTTCAGCGGCGCGGACCTTGGCCATGGTGGCCGCATGGGTGGGATCGACCGGCGGCGGTGTGGCCGACCGCACGGCGATATGCGCACTGTGCACCAGAATGTGCGGCAGGGGGTCGATCGAACCGTAATTGGCCTTGTGATAGCGCAGCACCCACTCCAACGGGAACGTGGAAACGATCCAGGGCTCTTCGTCCGGCCCTCGCCGCCAGCGCGCGAAGTCAATCAGATTGAACAGCCCGAAGCCCCAGGCGCGGATGCAGGCGTCAACGCGCGCCGTGAGATCAGCAAGCGACGTCGCCGCGGCCACGGACGCTAAGGCCTGTTGTACGGTACGAAGATTGATGAGTTGGAGACCGTCGTGCACCCGCACCTCCGATGAAGCGGGTATCCGCCCGAAGGGACCGAGATAGACCCAGCGGCGTGAGTTTCAACCCATTGAAAGTTAACGGGTCCGCACCCAGAACGGACGCAATTTAAAGCCCTTCAGGTAACCATCGGGCAACGCACATGAATTCCGCAGACACGGACTATATCCATCACCAGATTTGGGGAGGGCGCCTCTGACCCCGGCTCAAGCCGACGGCGAGGCGCCTACTCCGCGGCTTTGGCGCCACCGCCGCCAAAGCGCTTCTCGATATAGTCTTCCACGATCGCCTTGAACTCATCGGCGATCTTGGGCCCGCGCAAGGTCATCGCCTTCTTGCCGTCGATGAAGACGGGCGCGGCGGGCATCTCGCCGGTGCCGGGGAGTGAGATGCCGATGTCGGCGTGCTTGGATTCACCGGGGCCATTCACGATGCAGCCCATCACGGCGAGGTTGAGCGCCTCGACGCCGGGAGAGGCTTCGCGCCAGACCGGCATGCGCTCGCGGATCATGTCCTGGATGTCCCGGGCCAGCTCTTGGAACACTGTGGAGGTGGTGCGGCCACAGCCCGGGCAGGCAGCGACGATGGGCACGAACGAGCGGAAGCCCATGGTCTGCAAGAGCTCCTGGGCGGCGATCACCTCGCGGGTGCGGTCGCCACCGGGCTCGGGCGTCAGTGAGAAGCGGATGGTGTCGCCAATGCCTTGCTGCAAGAGCACGGCCATGGCCGCTGACGAGGCCACAAGGCCCTTGGAGCCCATGCCGGCCTCGGTGAGCCCTAAGTGCAGCGCGTAGTTGGAGCGGCGGGCGAGCTCGGCATAGACGGCGATGAGGTCTTGCACCTGGCTGACCTTGGCGGAGATCACGATGCGATCGCGGCTCAAACCGATCGCCTCGGCACGCTCGGCGGACAACAGCGCCGACTGCACGATGGCCTCGTGCATCACTTCACGCGCCGTCAACGGGCTGCCCTTGGCGGCGTTCTCGTCCATCAGATGGGTCAGCAGCTCTTGATCGAGCGAGCCCCAGTTGACGCCGATGCGCACGGGTTTGCCATATTCGATCGCCTTTTCGACGATGGCGCCGAACTGGCTGTCCTTCTTGGCCTTGAAACCAACATTGCCCGGATTGATGCGATATTTGTCGAGCGCTTCGGCGCAGGCCGGGTGATCGGTCAAAAGCTTGTGGCCGATGTAGTGGAAATCGCCGACAAGCGGGACATCCACGTTCCACTTCAGCAGCTTCTCGCGGATCGCCGGCACCGCCGCGGCCGCCTCGTCACGATCGACAGTGATGCGGACGACTTCGGAGCCCGCGCGAGCAAGTTGGGCGACCTGGCGGGCGGTGGCGTCAATGTCGGCCGTGTCGGTGTTGGTCATCGACTGCACCACCACCGGCGCGCCGCCGCCAATGGCAACCTTGCCAACCTTCACGCCAACGGAAGCACGGCGCGTCATGGGCGTGGTCAGATAGTACGGCGTGGACATGGCAACATCCCTGGTCAAACCTCCCTGAGATGTGGCGCCGATGGGGGGGGTCCGTCAAGGCGGGTTGACGGTTTTCGCGCGCGGGTCACCCCTCACCCGGGTTCAGATGGGTCTGGGAAGCGGCCGTGAGCGCGACCTCACGGCTCGTGGCCAAGGCCGCTGTCCTCGTCGACCGGGCGCCCTTCAGGATGGGTCTCGATCAGCTCGATGTCGCAGGCCCGGCACAGGTCGCGCAGGGCGTCAGAGGGCAAGTGATCGGTGACGAAGACGTGCACCTGGTCGAGGTGGCCAATGCGCACCGGCGCGGTGCGCTTCAGCTTGGTGCGGTCGGCAACCAAGATCACCCGGCGGGCGTTGTCGATGATCGCCTGGGCGACACGCACCTCGCGATAGTCAAAGTCGAGGAGCGCGCCATCATCATCAATGGCGGAGACGCCGATGACGGCGGTGTCGACCTTGAACTGGCGGATCAAATCGACCGCGGCGGAGCCAACCACCGCGCCATCGGACCGACGCACAGGTCCACCGGCGACGATCACCTCAATGGTCGGATGGCGCCTAAGCTGCATGGCGACGTTGAGGTTGTTGGTGATGACCAACAGGTTCTCGTGATCTTGCAGCGCATTGGCCACCTCTTCGGTGGTGGTGCCGATGTTGATGAACAGGGACGAGCGATTGGGGATCAAAGCGGCGGCGCGACGGCCGATCAGCGCCTTCTCCTCGGAGGCCACGAAGCGGCGGGCTTCATAGGAGAGGTTCGCCACGCCCGAATCGATCACCGCGCCCCCGTGCACGCGCGACATCAAGCGTCGGTCGCACAGGTCGTTGAGGTCCTTGCGGATGGTTTGCGGCGTTACATCGAAGCGGCGGGCCAAATCGTCCACGCTGACCCGCCCGGTTTCGCGGGCGATATCGAGGATCTCCCCCTGACGCGCGGTCAATTGGTCCATGGCTGCCCCCGGGATGGCGTGGCCGGCACATCCGCAAGCCCCGATCAAACGCTATCGCGGGTCGATTCGGCAAGCCAGTGAGCGCATATGAGGCTGTCGCCTAAAATCACGCGGCCTTGGAGTTGGCGGATCGTTCGGCGGCAAGCTCGGCCATCAAGGCGCGTTCCAGGGCGCGCAGGATAGGATCAAGGTCCGCCGAGCTGATGCGACGGGCGGGATCGCGCACCTGGTCGAGCACGGAGCTGACGGCGTCGACAACGGCGTCGTAGCCCAGATTGGCGGCCGACCCCTTGAGCATGTGGACGAGCCGCTCCAGCGTCGCCCGGTCTTGCGCGGACAGCGCGCGCTGCAGGCCATCGGCGATGTCGGAGGTATCCACCCAGAACAAGCGATAGAGGCGCTTGGTCTCCTGGACACCCAACTCCGCTTTGAGCGCCTCGCGCACCTCGCGGTTGGGGCCTGGATCGCGAGCGGGCGGCGGGACAGCGGCGCGGCTGGTCGCACGCGTGTCGGGCGCGGCCGGTACCGGCGCGGTGGCCACACTATTGGTACGGTTGGCGGCAACAACGGCGGCCAGACGAACGCGATCGACAGGCTTGGCCATGAAGTCATCCATGCCGGCTTCCAGGCACTTGGCGCGGTCGCTGGCAAAGGCATTGGCGGTGAGGCCGACAATGCGCACGGTGCTTCCCGGGCCCTCCAGCTCGCGGATGCGGCGGGTGGCCTCCAGGCCGTCCATCACCGGCATCTGCATATCCATGAACACGAGATCATAGGCGCGCTGCGACACCGCGGCGACGGCCTCCTCGCCATTTTCGGCCAGATCGACACTGTGGCCCATGGCCGACAGGATCGCCTGGGCGACCTGTTGGTTGACGAGGTTATCCTCGGCGACCAACACCTTGAGCGCGGGCAATGTCGGCAGCGGGCGGGCGTCGTCCTTGGCCTCGCGGGCAGCAGCCGCGAGCCGCTTGTCCTCGATCACCTCGACGGGCACTTCGAACCGGAAGATGCTGCCCTCGCCGGGGGTCGATTCAAATCCGATCGTGCCATCGAGCGCCGAAACAATGCGCGCCGAGATCGCAAGCCCGAGCCCCGTGCCGCCATAGCGCCGGTTGATCGACGCGTCGACCTGGCTGAACTCGCGGAACAGCCGTTCGTGCGCCTCTTCGGGAATGCCGATGCCGGTGTCGCGGATGACAAACCGCAAGGTGGTGGACGGGCCGTTCACGGTGGCGCCGACCGACAAGTCGATAAAACCGCGCTCGGTGAACTTGGTGGCGTTGCCCAAGAGGTTGAGGAGCACTTGGCGGATACGCGCGCCATCGGTGACAACGACGCGCGGCACGTCGGCCGCGATGCGAACGGTGAAGCCGAGCGCCTTGGCTTCAATGCGCGGTCGGACAATATCGCTCGTGGCCGCGATCATCTCGGCGAGCGGCACCGCGGTCGCTTCGATCTCGAACCGACCAGCTTCCAGCTTCGAGAAATCAAGAATGTCGTCGATGATGCCCAACAGCGCGACGCCGCATTCCTCGATCGTCTTGAGGTATCGGCCCTGCTCGGGCGACAGCTCAGTGGAGCCCAACAGCGAGGCCATACCGATCACGCCGTTCATGGGCGTGCGTATTTCGTGGCTCATGGTGGCAAGGAACGCCGACTTCGCCCGCGCGGCGCCCTCGGCGGCCTCGAGCGCGGTCTCCAGCTCACTGGCGAGCCGGGTCGACCGCTCCTCGGCCGCCATGATAGCCTTGAGCTGCGAGACAAGCTGCCAAATGGCGCCCGCCATGGTGAGCGTCAGCGCCAGCATGGCTGCGGCGAGGACGCCGTAGAGGGCCTGCGTGTCGGCGCGCTGCTCGGTGACCAAGGTGGACCGCATCTGGTTGGTCGAAGCCAACAGGCGCTCGGTCTCCCGGCGCAGATTGGACACGGTGTCGAGCAGCCGCGCCACATCGGTCGGCTCCAGCACGGCGCCCGCCGCCAGCCCATCAAAGGTCGGCGCGAGCGCGTCCACGAGGCCGCGCACTTTGCGCACGCCTTGGGCAATGACCATCTGCGAATGGAACAGCGCGGGGAAGTCGCCCTTCGACATGTAATCGATGCGGCTAAACAAGATATCGAACCGGTCGGTGAGGTCCGACACCGGCACCCCGGCGGGATTGCCCTGATAGAGGCGCAAGATCGCCTCCAGCTTAGTCGCCTCTCGGTCGAGCTGATAGGTCGCCCAAAGGGCATCCTCGCGCACCCGATCCGACATTTGATCGTGGCGCACCCACAACAGACCAAAGATGATGCCAACCGACGCCATCAGCATCACGCCCAAGAACACGAGGGCGCGCAGGCGACGGGTGATGGGAGCAGGGCGTGAGGGCATGGGGATCCCGGCGGGG
>CALSBD010000015.1:0-16431 GCA_943373055.1 Rhizobium sp. Q54 | reverse complement strand
GGTGCCCTTGATCTCTTCCATGCCCTTGGTGCAGGCAAGCGTATTGGCGCCATCGATGTTCATGGCGCACGACCCGCAAATGCCCTCGCGGCAGGAGCGGCGGAAGGTCAAGGTCGGGTCGATCTTGTTCTTGATGTAGAGCAGACCGTCGAGCACCATCGGGCCGCAGTCGTCAACATCGATGAAATAGGTGTCGATGCGCGGATTTTGGCCGTCGTCCGGGTTCCACCGATAGATCTGATACTCCCGCAGCGTCTTGGCCCCAGCCGGCTTCGGCCAGGTCTTGCCAGGGGTCATCTGCGAGTTCTTTGGCAGCGTCAGCTGAACCATGATGCCTTCGCCCTCATTGGCGCCCCGATCGGCGCTCGTTTCACCCGGCGGACCGCGCCCCGGCGTGGTCCGCGTCCATTCCAAACCTCGTGTGCGTCACCGCGCCATGGCGATGGTGCCGATCTTGCCGCCGCCCAGGTCGACCTGACCGGAAAACTTGCCTGGCGCCGTCTCATTAAGCTGGGCGATGGTGCCGGCGGTTTTGTCTGCCAACACAATCTGCCGGCCGATGCCCGACCACAGCCCAACCTGCGCCAAGGTGCCCGCGCAGCCTTGGGTGGAGGCGGTGAAGAAGCCGATGGTGCCGCCCACGCGCACGCTGGTGGTGGTCAGGTTCACGGTGCACGCCGCACCGCCGCTGGCTTGCACCGTCCAGCTGCCATCGAGCGCGTTCTTATCGATCGGCTTGGCGGCGGCGCCCAACGGCGCGGTCGGCAACGCCTCCCGCTGTGTCCGCGTCGAACCATCGAGTGAAGAACACCCGGCGAGGCCGAGGGCGACGATCACCACCGCGCTGCCGCGCCAACCCTTTAGCCGCATCATGACCGCCTTAACCCCATCACCAGTTCCACCGCCGGCATCAAGTCGTTGTTGTCTTCGATCCTGAGCATGTGCACGTCTCGGACAGCGGGCCCAAACCACGGATGCTCCAAAGTCAATCGTTGCACCGCTGTTTGGCAGACCACGACATCAACCGTCTCATCGCCAAAGTATACACTGCCTTGTTGGCGGGCGAACCCATGGTCCTTCAAGAACCGCGCGATGTCGGCATAGGCATTCTGCCAGGATGGCGAGGGATAGGTCTCTTCCAAGACCTTGGTGTCCAAATCGCACGAGATAGCAAACGTCGGGGGCGGCCTCCGAACCTGAAGTGAGTTGTGGCCCATCCGCGGCATGGGTGCGCGCCCCTCGTTTCGTCGTGTGATCAATACACCCGCGCCTTGGGAGCGATGTATTCGATGTCGTTGGACATTGTGTAGGTGTGCACCGGCCGATCTTCCAGGCGTACCGTCCGCTTGGCGTCGTCGGCGAAGGCGAGCGTGTGCTTCATCCACTCCTTGTCGTCGCGGTTGGGATAGTCCTCACGGGCATGGGCGCCGCGCGATTCCTTGCGGTTCTCGGCGGAGTCCATGGTGACGACCGCCTGGCAGATCAGGTTGTCGAATTCGAGCGTCTCGATCAGGTCGGTATTCCAAACGAGCGAGCGATCGGTGACGCCAATATCGTCGGACGCGCGCCAGATCTCATGGATCTTCGCCTTGCCTTCGACCAGTACGTCGCCGGTGCGGAACACGGCGCAGTTCGATTGCATGACACCTTGCATGCGGGCCCGCAGCGCGGCGGTGGGCGTGCCACCCTTGGCATTGCGGAACTTATCAAGGCGCGAGAGCGCCAGATCGCCGGCATCCTTGGGCAGGTCGGGCTGGCGGCCGCGATCAACCGTCTCGCCGCAGCGCAGGCCGGCAGCGCGGCCGAACACCACCAGGTCAATGAGCGAGTTGGAGCCCAAGCGGTTGGCGCCGTGGACGGACACGCAGGCCGCCTCGCCGATCGCCATCAGGCCCGGTACCACGCGGTCGGGGTCGCCATTGACCTTGGTGAGCACCTCGCCGTGATAATTGGTCGGGATGCCGCCCATGTTGTAGTGCACCGTCGGGATGACCGGGATCGGCTCCTTGGTGAGGTCCACGCCGGCGAAAATCTTGGCGCTCTCGGTGATGCCCGGCAAGCGCTCGGCCAGGATCTTCGGGTCGAGGTGCGACAGGTGCAGGTGGATGTGGTCCTTGTTCTTGCCCACGCCGCGGCCTTCGCGAATTTCCATGGTCATGGCGCGGCTGACGACGTCGCGCGAGGCGAGGTCCTTGGCCGACGGCGCGTAACGCTCCATGAAGCGCTCGCCGTTGGAGTTGGTCAGATAGCCGCCCTCGCCACGCGCGCCCTCGGTGATCAAGACGCCCGCGCCATAAATGCCGGTGGGGTGGAACTGCACGAACTCCATGTCCTGCAGCGGCAGGCCGGCGCGCAACACCATCGCGTTGCCGTCGCCCGTGCAGGTGTGCGCGGAGGTGGCCGAGAAGTAGGCGCGGCCATAGCCGCCGGTCGCCAGGATCGTCTTGGTGGCGCGGAAGCGGTGGATCGTGCCGTCGTCCATCGACAGCGCGACCACGCCACGGCAGGCGCCGCTGTCATCCATGATCAGGTCAATGGCGAAGTACTCAATGAAGAACTCCGCCGAATGGCGCAGCGACTGGCCATAAAGCGTGTGCAGGATGGCGTGGCCGGTGCGGTCGGCGGCGGCGCAGGTGCGCTGAGCATAGCCCTTGCCGTAGTGGGTGGTCATGCCGCCGAACGGACGCTGATAGATCTTGCCGTCTTCGGTGCGTGAGAACGGCACGCCCCAGTGCTCGAGTTCATAGACGGCGTCGGGCGCGTTGCGGCACAGATACTCGATCGCGTCCTGGTCGCCGAGCCAGTCGGAGCCCTTGACGGTGTCGTACATGTGGAAGCGCCAGTCGTCCTCGCCCATGTTGCCCAGCGCCGCCGAGATGCCGCCTTGGGCGGCCACGGTGTGCGAGCGGGTGGGGAACACTTTGGTGATGCAGGCGGTTTTCAGGCCGGCTTCCGCGCAGCCCACGACCGCGCGCAGGCCGGCGCCGCCGGCGCCCACCACGACAACGTCGAATGTGTGATCGATGAAGGTGTAGGCCTTGCCGTTGACCGCCGGGCCCGTCCCGTTCTTCGCCGCTTCCGCCATGGATTTCGACCTCGATCTTGTCGGACCGGCGGGCGCCGCCAGGAGCATCCTCGCCCGGTCACCGATTGTTTCGACTTCACGCCTCACACGACCGACCGGGCCGCCGCCCGACCGGAGGCCTCACAGGCCGAACGACACCTTGGCGATCGCCCACACGCAGGCGATGCCAATGACGCCGGTAAAGAAGGTGTTGGCGATCAGGGCCAGCACCTTCTTGCCTTCTTCAGGCACGTAATCCTCAATGATCACCTGCATGCCAAGCCGCATGTGAATGAGGCCGGAGATGACCATCGCCAACAGCAGGATGGCCACTAGCGGCGACTTCAGGAATGCGGTCGCCTCGGCGTGGTTAGCGCCGAACAGCGCCACGACCACATAAACGAGGAAGAGCATTAACGGCACGTTGGCGAGTGCGGTGACGCGCTGGCGCCAGAAGTGCTCGGTGCCCTCTTTGGCCGAGCCGAGGCCACGGACCTTGCCGAGCGGGGTGCGCATGGACATGGGAGCCTCCCTCAGCGGACGATGTAGGCGACGATCCAGACCAGGATCGTCAGCGCGATGGATCCGGCGAGCGTCGCCTTGGCCATCAGGAACCGGCTCTTGTGATCGAAGCCCCGGCCGAAGTCCCACACGAAGTGGCGAAGGCCACCCAGCATGTGGTGAAACAGCGCCCAGGTGAACCCAAACAGGATCAGCCGACCGAGGAACGAGCTGAAGAAGCTCGTCGCGGTGTCATAGGCAGCCGGCCCGGACGCGGCGGCGATCAGCCACCACGCGAGCAGGATGGTGCCCATGTAGAGGCCGGCCCCGGTGACCCGGTGCACGATCGACATGGTCATCGTCCAGGTCGGCTTATAGATCTGAAGATGCGGCGATAACGGCCGCGCCGGCTTGCCGGTTTTGGTTTCGACTGACGACATCGCGTCGCAATCCCCCGATTGGTCTCGCCCGATAAGTCTCGTCCTATGATCGATCCGAACGTCCCCTGATCCGCGCGCGCCCCCGCGCAACGCGAACCTCGGCCGTCACGACCGTAGCAGCGCGGGTTCTAAACCCGATCCCGCACCGCGTCAAAGTATCCATATTGCTTACGCATGTTGAGCGCGGGCGTATCCGGACCCGGGGGGTTTAGATAACCCCCCGCTTTCGCCCCAAAGCGGGCCAATCGCGGTGACCGGCTCACCCCTTGATGGGCACAACGTAGGACCGCCAGGGGGCGGGTTGGGCGAGGCGCTCGTAGATGTGGACGTCGGCGGTGATTTTCTCCGGTACCAGCCAGCGCAGGTGCACCCAGTCGCGCTGGTGACCGATGGCGACGAGTTTGTCCATGAGGCCGCGGGCGGTGTGGCCCTTGCGGGCGTCGGGGAGCACGTAAAGGAGCTCAAGCTGCCCCGCGCGCAGGCCCGTGATGGCGTCGGGGAGATCGAAAAACATGGCAAAACCAACGAGTTCACCATTGAGCTGGGCGCCGAGCACTTCCGCGGTGCGATCGCGCAACAACAGGCTCGCATAGTAGTCGTCCGGTCGCCGAGGCGCGCCGCGCATCATCTCTTGGACATAGGCTGCGATCAGCGGCGCCAGGCCGTGGGCGTCGTCGGGTCCGATGATGTCGACGGTGATTTCGCTCATTGAGCCCGGTCTCCCTTGCCTTCGGTCGGATCGGGCGGCGCCCGTCGACCGTGCCGGACCGCCCCCGCGACCCGTGTCTGAGCGCGATGTGTACCCGCTCACCGGGCGTTTTCAAGAGTGATGCGGCTTGAAAGCGAGCACCGCCCGCGGGCCCAAACCGCGCGATTAAGGTGAACGGCGGATGAATGGCCCGTCGGGCTTACGTTCAGGACAAAGTATGTTACCGTAGCTGAGCGAGCAGGGGAGGCTGGCACAAGTTGCCTGTACGCTCAGGTTACGGGGAGATAAACTCATGATCCGCAAACTGATGTTGGGTTTGGTTGGTGGTCTTGTGGCCCTTGGCGTCTCGGTTTCCGAGCCGACGCCAGCACAAGCGGGCGCCACGATCCAGTTTGGCTTTGGCTTTGGCGCGCCTTATTATGGCGGCTACTATGCGCCCGCGCCGCGCTATTATCGCGAGCGGCGTTATTACCGTCCGCGCTATGTCGCGCCGGCGTGCTGGACCGAGCGGCGCCGCGTGGTCAAGTACAATCGGTATGGCGAGCCGTACTACGCGGTGCGTCGGGTCCGCGTCTGTCACTGACGGGCGCGCCCATCCCAAGTGTGATCGCGAATATGTGATCAGCCAGCGAGGTCGATAATTCCGGCCTCGCCGCTCTCGGTGCCAAATGCGAGCTTGAGACCCTTGGCATCCCACGCGAAAGCGGTGATGGGGTGCCCTGTGGCCGCGCGCAGGCCCACCTCGGCTTGATCATCGAGCCGCACCGCCAGGATCAGTCCGTCCTCATAGCCGATCACGACCACCTCTTCGGTGGGGTGAAACGCCACGCGCGTGGACAGCTTTGAATAAGGGCCGAGCTGCAGGGGGGCCTTGCCGATTGGGCCATCCTTGCCGCTGAACGGCCAGACGATCGCGGCTTGCGCGCCCGACGTCGCCAGCCACTTGCCGCCCTTCGACCAGGACATCGAGCGTGGCTTGGCCGGATAGCCGGTCATGCGCATGTGCTTGGCGTCATCAAGCCGCCAGCCGTGCAAGGCCATCTCCATCATGGACGTGATCACCGCGGTGCCATCGGGCGACCAGACCACATCGAGGTGCGCGCCCTTCCAGGCAAGATCCGTCGGCTTGATGTCGGTCGCCACATAAAAGGTGCGCGCCATGTCGTAGGTGGCGGTGGCGATCCGCAGGCCCTTGGGCGCGAAAGCGAGGCCCGAGACCGCGCGCTCATGGGGGAAGGTCTTTTCGCTGCCGTCGGCAAGGCGCACCCAGGCAGTCTTGCCGCTCGCATAGCCAACGGCGCCTTGCGGGCCCCCGGCGACCACGTCGAGCCACTTGCCGGGCTTTCTCACGAGCTCTTCGACCGTGCCATCGATGTCGGTGGCGACCACGCGACCATCGTCGCCCGAGGTCAAGAGGCGGCGCCCATCGCCGGTGCGGGCGGTGGCCAGGATGGAGCCGTCATGGGCGATGACGGCGCGCACCGTCTCGCCGTCATCGATCTGGATGACGCCATCGGCCTGGGCGAAAAGCACGACGCGGCCCACATAGGCCGCGCCAATGATGTTCTCGGAGAAGGTATGCGCTCTCACGCTCGGCACGCGTTGAACTCCGCCTCGATGCGCGCCCAGGGCAAATCGCGACCGATCATGACGAAGCGCGTCTCGCGGGTCTCGTCGGCCTTCCAGGGACGTTGATGATCGCCTTCGACGATCATGTGCACCCCTTGCACGACGTAGCGCTCCGGATCGTCCTCGAACGCGATGATGCCTTTCAAGCGCAGGATCTGGGGTCCGAGTTCCTGGGTGATGTTGGCCACCCAGTCAAGGAACTTCTGCGGCTTGAGGTCACCCGCGCGCAGCGAGATCGAGCCGACGCTGTCGGCGTGATGGTGGTGGTGGTGCACGTGGCCCGCATCGGCGCCATGGGCGTGATCATGATCATTGTCATGGTCATGGTCATGGTGGTGATCATGGCCGCAATCGGGGCCGCACACGTGGCCTTCTTCGCCATGGGCGTGGTGATGATCATGGTGGTGATCATGACCGGCGTCGAGGAAATGCGGGTCCAGCGTCATGGCGCGGGTGAGGTCAAACGCGCCCTTGTCGAGCACGGCGCCCAGCGGCACCGCGCAGCGCTCCGAGCGCACCAGCGTCGCAGTCGGGTTCATGGCGCGGATGCGGCTTTCGATCGCGGCCAAGGTCGGGCGATCGACCAGGTCGGTCTTGTTTAAAAGGATCACGTCGGCGAACGCGATCTGCTCCTGCGCCTCTTGGGTGTCGTCGAGACGGGCCGACAGGTGCTTGGCGTCGGCGACGGTGACGATAGCGTCGAGCCGGGTCTTGGCGCGCACATCGTCATCCATGAAGAAGGTCTGCGCGACCGGGCCCGGATCGGCGAGGCCCGTCGTTTCGACGATGATGCCGTCGAAGCGGCCCTTGCGCTTCATGAGGTTTTCAATGACGCGCACCAGGTCACCGCGCACGGTGCAGCAGATGCAGCCATTGTTCATCTCGTAGATTTCCTCGTCGGATTCGACGAGCAGGTCGTTATCAATGCCGATCTCGCCGAATTCATTGACGATCACGGCGTACTTCTTGCCGTGATCCTCCGACAGGATGCGGTTGAGAAGCGTGGTCTTGCCGGCGCCGAGAAAGCCGGTGAGCACGGTAACGGGGACGGCGGACATGGGAACTCCTCGTTCAAATGGCGGCGCCCGCGCCGGCGTCCGGCGGTATCAACCGTCGGAGGGCGTGGGCACCCGCCGGGCGCCTCACGAGCCGATCATCGCGGCGGCAAGGGCGTTGGTGTTGTGGCGGACCATATCGATATAGGTGGCCGCAGGTCCAGACGCAGGGGACAGCGCATCGGAATAGAGCTCGCCGCCAATCCGGGCGCCGGTTTCCGCTGCGATCCGCTCGATCAGCTTCGGGTTGGAGATGTTTTCCACGAATACCGCCTTGACGCCTTCCTTCTTGATCTGGGTGATCAGGCGCGCGACTTGGCGGGCGGTGGCTTCCGCCTCGGTGGACACGCCTTGCGGCGCCAGGAACTCAACCCCATAGGCGGCTTCGTAATAGCCAAACGCGTCGTGCGCGGTGATCACCTTGCGGGCTTCGGCCGGCACGCGGGCGAGCGTGGCCTTCACCTCGGCGTCGAGCGCGTCGAGTTCAGCCAAATAGCGGGTGGCGTTGGCGGTGTAGGTCTCGGTACCGGTCGGGTCGGCGGCGATCAACGCGTCGCGGATGTTGGTCACATAGACCTTGGCGTTGGCGACCGACTGCCAGGCATGGGGGTCGAACTCGCCATGGTCGTGGGAATGGCCATGACCGTGCTCGTCCTTTGATTTCAGCGCCGCGATGCCTTTGGTTGCTTCCACGACGGGCGCCTTGGTGCCGGACGCCTTGACGAGGCGGTTGATCCAGCCCTCGAATTTCAGGCCATTTGTGAAGATCACCTTGGCCGCGGCCAGCGCCTTGGCGTCGGACGGCTTGGGATTATAGACGTGCGCGTCACCGCCCGGGCCGACCAGGGTCTGCACGGCCACGCGATCACCGCCGACCTGGGATACGAAGTCGCCCAGGATCGAGAAGGTGGCGATCACCGGGATCTTGTCTTGCGCGATGGCGACGCTGGGCAAGCTGAGGCCAAGGGCGAGGGCGCCGGAGGCCAAGGCGAGAAGGGCACGACGGGTGACGGTCTGCATGGGGGTCTCCCTTTGCTCAGTCAGGGTCAAATCCAAGAAGCGTGCGGCCCGCTGCCAAGGGGCGCCGCGTGGGGATGCGCTCAGGCTTCCAAGTGCCGTTGCGGAATCCATTTCCAGACAAGGCCGCCGGAGCCGCCAAACAGCAGCGAGGCGACATAGATGATGCCGGCGGCCAGGATGATGGCCGGGCCGGAGGGCAGTTCGCCGTGGTAGCTCATCAACAGGCCGGCGATGGACGCGATCACGCCGAACAGGGCGGCCAAGCCGATCAAACGGGTGGCTTCGTCCGTCCAGTGGCGCGCCGCCGCTGCCGGCAGCATCATGATGCCCACGGCCAGCAAGGTGCCCAGCGCATGGAACCCGCCGACCAGATTGAGCACCACAAGCCCCATGAAGGCGAGGTGCGCTACCGCGCCCGACGCCGACACCGAGCGCAGGAAGCCAGGGTCGGTGCACTCGAGCACCAGCGGCCGATAGATCACCGCGAAGGTAATCAAGGAGATGGTGGCGACCGAGGCCAGCAAGAGCATGGTCTCGTTGTCGAGCGCGAGGACGGATCCAAACAACACGTGCAGCAAGTCAATCGACGAGCCGCGAGCCGACACGATCAACACCCCGAGCGCCAGCGAGATGAGATAAAGCGCGGCCAGCGTGGCATCTTCCTTGAGCACGGAGGCGCGGGCGAGCGCACCGGCGCCGAGCGCGACCGCAAGGCCCGCCGCCAAGCCGCCAAACGTCATCGCCGGCAGTGAGAGGCCGGCGAACAAATAGCCGATCGCCGCGCCCGGCAGGATCGCGTGCGCCATGGCGTCGCCGGTCAGCGACATGCGGCGCAGCATCAAGAACACGCCGACCGGCGCGGCGCCAATCGCTAGCGCGATCGAGCCAATGAGCGCGCGGCGCATGAACTCGTATTCGGCGAACGGGCCGATGAAGAGGTCGTAGAGCATCACGCGGCGCCGCGCTCGCAGGCGGCGGCGAACGGGTCCACGCTCTCCACCATGCGCCGGGCGGCCAACAGGTTTTGCGCGCTCAGCACCTCGCCGGTCGGGCCCTTGGCGACGAGCTCGCGGGCCAGCAACCAGGTGTGCGGGAAGGTGCGGCGGACCAGGTCCATGTCATGCAGAACGGCGACAATGGTCCGGCCCTCGCCATTCCAGCGCTTGACCAGCGACAACAGGTCGGCGGCGGTCTTGGCGTCGATGGCGTTGAACGGTTCGTCGAGCAGGATCACCGGCGCGTCCTGCAAGAGGAGGCGGGCGAACAGGGCGCGCTGAGTTTGGCCGCCCGACAAGGTGCCGATCGCGCGGTGCTCGAACCCCTCGAGGCCGACGGCCTGGATGGCGCGGCCGACCTCGTCGCGTTCGGACCGGCCGATGCCGCCGAACAGGCCCGTCTTGCGCCACAGGCCCATGGCGACGAAGTCATAAACAGGGATAGGGAACGAACGGTCGATCTCGGCGAGCTGGGGCAAATAGGCGATGTCGCGCGGGCTGACGCCCTCAACGCGGATCTTGCCGGCGAGCGGCGTCACCGCGCCGACAATGCCCTTCAGCAAGGTCGACTTGCCCGCGCCATTGGGGCCGACGATGGCCACCATGTCGCCCTGGTGCAAGGTGCCAGCGAGGTGATGAACGGCCGGATGCCGGTCATAGCCGAGCGTCAGGTCTTGAAAGTCGATCCGGGCTTCAGGGTTTAACCGACGCATGCCACTTCCTCAGGTCAAAGCCCAGACCACGCCCAGCCAGATCAAGGCCGAGATGCCGATCGCGCCCGCCAAGCGGGTCACAAGCGACGTTCTCAACAGCGAAAAGCGCGGCGCGAAGGGCCGACGGATCCGAGCGGTTGGTGCGGATACGCCACTGTGGTGGCCATGCCCGTCCGAATGACCCTCGGCGTGCCGGTGCGCGCCGTGTCCGTCATGGCGATGGGGTGTGGGCGGGGACATCGCCGCGACAGGTGCCGCCGCGCGCTCCGATCCCAAATGTTCGCCGTGCATGGACGCCGCTTTCTGTTGGTGCGGTGTTATAACGTAACAAATGGGCGTCCGCAATCGGCCTTGCAAGGGGGGCGTGGGCGTCAGGGCTGGCGCCCCGTCAAAAGATGAGGATAACGTTGCACGCCAGCTGGGTCAGGTCGTCGGCGTGGGCGGTCGATCGGTGCGTGAGGACGTTGATGGTACGTCCGGATTTCCAGGAACCGGTGCCCGCTCCTAGGGATTGGCGTCCAAGAGGTCGGACCCGTCATCGAGGTAGGGCGCCACGCCGGGGGCGAGCCGGTCATTGTTGGCGAGCCGAACGGCAGCACCCGCCTCGTCGTAGAGAAACGGCAAGGTGGCGTAGCGCGTGCCAGCGGTCACCGGCTCGGCTTGATGGAGGAGCGAGCAGGAAAACACGATCGCGCCACCGGTTGGCGCCTTGTAACGGCGGTCGCCATACTCGGGAAAGGTCAGCTCTCCGCCATCGAAATCTTCGGCATTCAAGTTGATGGTGACGGCGAACTTGCGGTGCGCGGTGCCCGACGTCGTATTGTCGCGGTGCATCTTGAAGTGACCGCGGTCGGAGGCATCGTAGCAGGCGACAATGAAGCGCTCGATGCGGGTGACATCGGTGCAAAAGGCGCGACGGATTTGCGGGGCGATGCGGCGCGCCACGCGGTCGCGCAGTGCCTCGCGCAGGCGGGGCGCGGTGAGGATGACGTCGGTGCGGCGCTTGGTCTCGGCGTCGAGGCGGCTCACCGTGCGGCCGTTCTCCTCATCCATGAAGCCGGAGATCTCCGGTTGGCCGGCCCGATAGGCGGCGATGAAGGCCTGGCACAGGTCGGGCTCCAAGACGCGCGTGACCAGGATCACCGGTGCCCACAGGTTGGGCCCGGCATGGTCGGCGGCGCGCGGCAACCGGCGGACATAGTCGGTCAAGGTCGCCATGGCGCTCAGCGGTCCCAGGGCCACAACGCGCAATTGGGGATCGAGCACGAGCCAATGGGTGACCATGGTGAGGCGGGCGCCGTGGCGCCCGAGCGCGCCGAAGGCGGTCGCGACCGCGCCGTTCGCATCCATGAACACGCGCTGATCCGGGAACACGGCCTGCAACAGCGGGTCGGACAGGTCTGCCGGCTCGGCCGTGACGCCGAACACCTTCCAGCGGTAGTCATCGCGGCCGAGGTTAGCAGCTTGCCACTGTTCCAACGCCGCGCGGCTGCCGGGGGCCGACAGCCGACCGAACAAGATGAGCACGGTGTAGCGCCCACCCAGGGCGCTCAAATTAAAGCGGGGATTGAACGGCGTGGGCGCCACGATATCAGGCGCGGGGTCGCCGATCCCCAAAAGCCGCAAGCCGTCGGTCATGGAGAACCTCTTTGGCTCAAAAGCTCGCGAATTATGGTTAAAGGATCGTTACGACGTGTTGCCAACGCATGGGCGCCGGGTTTTGGGCGGGCACCACAGGTTACCGAACGACGAAGCGGAAGTCGGCGCGATTGAGCCGCATAACCCAGCATTCGTCATTGCCGAAGCGGCGCTGATCGATGCGGCGGAAGCCGAGGCGTTCATAAAAACGGATCGCCCGAGTGTTGCTCACCAACGGGTCGATAATGACCGCGCGCACCGCCGAATCAGCAAAGCAACCGGCAAGTGCCATCCGCATCATCAGGCTGCCATGGCCCTGGCCAAGCATATCAGGCTCGCCGATCCATATGTCGATCGCCCGCAGGTGGGCTTCCACATCGCCCCAATAGCGGGTTTCTTCCTCGGCTGGGTCAATGATCTGCATCATGCCGATCGGACGGCCGAGCACCTCCGCGATCAGGAACTCCTGCCACGGCACTTGCCGGCCGAGCTCCTCGGCCCAGTCGATCTCGTCGTCGTCGCCCGAACAGGCGATGACATGGGGCATTTGATCCCAGCGTTGCAAATGAGGGATGTCGGCGAGGGTCGCGGTCCTGATCAGCATGGCGTGACGTTAGATCAAGTTGCCGCGCTTTGAAAAGCATGTGTTGACATGAATTCGGCCTCTTCTAGCCGTATTTGAGTAGTCAACACGTCCCAGCTGATCAACTCATATATATTCAACTATCCCTAAACCATCCCTACGGTTTTAATTCTCGCGCGTGGGTGGATTTCCGCCTGACTCATGACCGTCGTGTGCGCCCGGAACCGTTCGATAATCGAACGCACCGGAACGCGAACGCGGGGGCTGACCACGAGTGCAGGCATCTCGCCGATTTGGGCGGCGCGCTCGAACCCGTCGCGGACGGCGGTGACGAACTCAGACAGCTTGGAGGGCGCCATGGCGAGTTGTTTGTCGTCGCCTTCGCCAATGAGCGCCTCGGCGAACGCCGCTTCCCAGGCGGGTGACAGCGAGAGAATCGGCAGATAGCCGCCGGGAGCGGCGTTCTGCGCGCAAATCTGGCGCGCCAAGCGGCTGCGCACGTGTTCGGTGATGCCGTTCACCGAACGGGTGAAGCCGACCGCCTCGGCGATGCCCTCCAGGATGCTGGGCAGGTCGCGGATCGACACCCGCTCGGCGAGCAAGCCCTGCAGCACGCGCTGGATGCCGGTGAGGCTGATCTGCGAGGGCACGATCTCGTCGACCAGCTTCTTGTGCTCCTTCGGCAGGTCGTCGATCAGCTTCTGCACGTCGGCGTAGGACAGGAGATCGCTGACATTGGCCTTGAGGATCTCGGTCAGGTGCGTCGATAGCACGGTCGGCGGATCGACCACCGTGAGGCCGCGCACGGCGGCCTCTTCGCGCAAGCTGCCGTCGATCCAAGTGGCCGGCAAGCCGAAGGTCGGCTCGGTGGTGGCAAAGCCGGGCAGGTCGATGGGGCGCCCGTCGGGATCCATGACCATGAACTGGTTGGCGAAGGCGGTGCCGCGGCCGGCCTCCACCTCCTTGATCTTGATGATGTACTCGTTGGGCATCAGCTGGACATTGTCCAAGATGCGGCACGGCGGCATGACAAAGCCCATTTCGCCCGCCAGCGTGCGGCGCAAGGCCTTGATCTGGTCGGTCAAGCGATCGGCGCCGTCCGGGCCCTGGATCAACGGAACAAGGGCGTAGCCAAGCTCGATCTTGAGGTCGTCGATCTTGAGCGCGGAGGAAATCGGCTCCTCGGCGGGCGGCGCCTGGGCGGCGGCTTCCTGCACCAGCTTTTGCGTTGCGGCGTTGGCGAGCGCCTCGTTTTGCTGGCGTGAGGCGGTGTAGGCGAGCCAGCCCGCGCCACCGGCGAGAACCAGGAACGGGATCGCCGGCATGCCCGGCAAGAACGCCATCACCGCCATGACGCCCGCCGACATGCCCAGCGCCTTGGGGTAGCCCGATAGCTGCTTGACGAGCGCCTTGTCGGCGGCGCCGCTCACGCCTGCCTTGGAGACGAGGAGGCCGGCCGCCGTGGACACGATCAGCGCGGGGATTTGCGAGACAAGACCGTCGCCGACGGTGAGGATGGTGTAGGTGGTGCCCGCCTCGGCGAACGAGAGCTCCATCTGCACGACGCCGATGAGAATGCCGCCGATCACATTGATGAAGGTGATGATGAGGCCGGCGATCGCGTCGCCGCGCACGAACTTCGATGCACCGTCCATGGCGCCGAAGAACGCGCTTTCATCTTCGAGCTCGGTGCGTCGGCGGCGCGCCTCGGTCTCATCAATGAGGCCGGCAGAGAGATCGGCGTCGATCGCCATCTGCTTGCCGGGCATGGCGTCCAAGGTGAAGCGCGCGGCGACTTCCGCGATACGCCCCGAGCCCTTGGTGATCACGACGAAGTTCACGAGCACCAGGATGGCGAACACGATGATGCCGATGACGAAATTGCCGCCCATCACGAAGTTGCCGAACGCCTCGATGACGTGACCGGCAGCATCCGTGCCCTCGTGGCCATGGCCCAGGATCAAGCGCGTCGACGCCAGATTGAGCGCCAGACGCAACATGGTCGCAATCAGCAACACGGTGGGGAAGGCGGAGAACTCAAGCGGCTTCTGGATAAACAGCGCGGTCATCAAGATGAGGACCGACAGGATGATCGAGAAGGCGAGAAACAGATCAAGCGTCCAAGCCGGCAGCGGGATGATGAGGACAACGAGGATCGTCAAGACGCCGATGGCGAGCATCAGGTCGCCGCGCTTGAGATACTTCGTCAGCGTCTCAAGGGAAAAGCCGCCGCTGCCGGGTTGTCCCTGGCCGCCGCCGACTGTCACGTCACTCATCGCACTGCACCCTTCCGCGCCCATCCCAGAGCCCGGCAGAATTTGCCGGGTGTATGGTTAATGAAGGGTTAGCGGGTGGATCGTTCTGGGACGGGTGGCGTCTGTTCAGGCCTTTGACAGGCGCTTGGTGAGCCAAGCGCCGGGCCGACCGTCGAGAATGGCAAAGCCGATGCCGATCAGCGCCATGCCGGCGAAGTGCTTGGGCAACAGCGATTCGCCCAACAGCATGACGCCAAGGCCAATCGCGCTGACGGGGATCAAGAAGGTGACCAATAGGAGATTGGTCGCGCCGGCGGTCGACAGAATGCGGAAGAACAAAATGTAGGCAAGTGCGGTTGACATCACCGCAAGTGCCAGGATCGCCAGCAACGCTCCGGTGGACGGGATCGGGAGGCTGAACGGGTGGTCGACGACCAAAACCACCGGCAACAGGATGAGGCTTGACGCACTCACCATGCCTGCAGCGGTCTGCACCGGGGTGAGGCTGAGCGTGCGGAAGCGGCGGCCGAACACGGCGGAGAAGGCATAAGAGACGGTCGCCAGCAACACGGCGATTTGGGCGAGCACCGCCACGCCAAACGCGCTCAGCGCCGCGCCGCCCACCATCACCGCCACGCCTATGAACCCGACAACCACGCCGATGAGGCGCGTGCCGGTCGCCTTTTCGTCTTGTGTCATGAAATGAGCGACCACGATGGTGAAGAGCGGCGTGGTGGCATTGAGAATGGAAGCCAGGCCCGACGAGATGTGCGACTGGCCCCACACGATCAGCGAGAACGGGATCACATTGTTAAGAAGCCCCATGATGGCGAACGCGCGCCAAGCCGCGCCCGAGGCCGGCAAGGGCTGGCCGATGGCGGCGAGATAGAGGTTGAGCACGAGAGCGGCGATCGCCACGCGGGCCAAAACGATGGTGAGCGGCGGCACTTCCAACACGGCGATGCCGATGAAAAAGAACGAACCGCCCCACAGCATCGACAAGGTGACGAGCATGGCCCATTCGGTGGCGGACATCGGGCGGGACATGGTGAGTGGCTTCCAGTGTAGGGGCGGCGTCAGCGGTGGACCCTAGCGAGGGCAGCTCCGTGCGACCACCCGAATTCCCCACCGGTCGGCGCATGGCAGGCGAGCCTGGAAGGCCTTTGCCAAAAGCCATGCTTCCCGCGCATAACGGTGGGCCCTCCAACGAGATCCCTGCGTGACGCCCTCTCCCCCTTCCGCGCGCCCCTCCATCGACAGCGCCAGTTCGGCGAGCGAGCGGGCGCGTCGGCTCAAGGGCATCGCGTATTTCAGCCTCGCGCTGGTCGCCTTCACGGTGCTCGACACCAGCGCCAAGTGGCTGACCCGGGACCTGCCGGCCCTGCAGGTCACCTACATGCGCTATCTGATCGCGTTTGTGTTGGCGGGGCTCATCTTTAATCCGTGGCGTACGCCCGAGGCGTGGCGAACCCGGCGGCCGTGGGTGCAGATCATTCGTGGGCTTGGGCTGTTTGGCTCGACCTTCTGCAATTTCATGGCCTTGAAGACCATGCAATTGGCCGAGACGATGTCGATCATCTTCGCCACCCCGTTCGTCATCGCGCTTCTTGCAGGTCCGATCCTGGGCGAATGGATCGGCCCCCGGCGCTGGGTGGCGGTGATGGTGGGGTTCTTGGGCGTGTTGGTGGTGACCCAGCCGGGCTTCGCAACGTTCAACCCCGGGGTGATTTATTCGCTGTGCGGGGTGCTGTGCTATGCGACCTACGCGATCCTGACCCGGTTTTTGAACGGTATTGATTCGGCCGCCAGCATGCTCGTTATCTCCGCCG
>CALSBD010000014.1:0-16498 GCA_943373055.1 Rhizobium sp. Q54 | reverse complement strand
CCGATGGCCTATTTCGCCCAGTTCGAACTCGACTGCGCGGCGGTCGCCATGGTGACGGCCTCGCACAACGACAATGGCTGGACCGGCGTGAAGATGGGCTTCGAGCGCCCGGTGACATTCGGTCCGGAGGAGATGGCGGCACTGCGCGATATCGTGCTGGCCGGCGATTTCGACCTGTCGGGTGGCGGCTCCTATGTGTTTCACGACAATTTCGCCGAGCGCTACATCCGCGATCTGACCAGCCGCCCGAAGCTGACGCGGCCGTTGAAGGTGATCGCGGCGTGCGGCAACGGCACGTCGGGGGCGTTCGCGCCGGAGATCCTGCGCCGGCTCGGCTGCGAGGTGGTCGAGCTCGATACCCACCTCGACCACTCGTTCCCGCGCTACAATCCCAACCCGGAAGACATGGAAATGCTGCACGCCATGGCCCATGCGGTGGCCGAGCACAAGGCGGACGTGGCGCTTGGCTTTGACGGCGACGGCGACCGGTGCGGCGTCGTTGACAACACGGGACGCGAGATCTTCGCCGACAAGATCGGCGTGATGCTCGCCCGTGACCTCGCCAAGGTCTATGGCCCCTCGCAGTTCGTGGTCGACGTCAAGTCGACCGGGCTCTACGCGTCTGACCCGGAGCTTCAGCGGCTAGGTGCGGTGACCGACTATTGGAAAACTGGCCACTCCTACATCAAGCGCCGGGTGCGCGACTTGAAGGCGCTCGCCGGCTTCGAGAAGTCGGGCCACTTCTTCTTCAATGCGCCGGTCGGCCGGGGCTATGACGATGGCCTCGTCACCGCGATCGCCGTGCTTGATATGCTCGACCGCAACCCAACCCGGTCGATGGCCGACCTTTATGACGCGCTGCCGGTGACCTACGGCACGCCGACCATGTCGCCGCACTGCGCCGACGAGGTGAAGTATGGCGTGATCGAGCGCGTCACCGCCCGTTTCGAGGCGATGAAGGCGGCGGGCACGCCGATTGCCGGCCAGCCGATCATCGATCTCGTCACCGTCAATGGCGTGCGCATCACCACGCCCGACGGCACCTGGGGCCTGGTGCGCGCCTCGTCGAACAAGCCGGAGCTGGTGGTGGTGATTGAAAGCCCGGTGTCGGACGCCCGCATGCGCGAGATGTTCAAGGCCGTCGACACGATCCTGCGCGAGAACCCGGAAGTCGGCGCGTATAACCAGACGATCTGAACGACAGGGCCTGGGACGGCGAGATTTACTCGCCTTCGCCGAAGCGGTCGGCGACCAGCGCGTCCAGCGCGTCGAGCACCGCTTCGGCCTGCCGGCCGCGGGCCTCGACATGGATGCTGGACCCTTGATGAGCCGCCAGCATCATCAACCCCATGATCGACTGACCGCCGACGGACTGGCCATCGCGGGACACCGTCACCTCGGCATCGAACTCGGCGACCGTCTTGACGAATTTCGACGAGGCCCGAGCATGGAGGCCGCGCATGTTGCGGATCAACAGATCGCGGGCGACGACCGGGAGGGTATCAAGGCTCATGCCGACATCCAGACAGAGGACCAGAAGCGAAGGGGGAACACACGGGCGATCCCGTGGGTCCACTTTGCCGCCAAAATGAGCGAGCGGTCGAGTCGGGGCTTTCTCGGGGGCGACGGGGGCTTTGCTAACTGGATCGTGATCGGTGGGCAGGCGCCAAGGGGACGGTCCAGTGGATCGGCCCTTTCGTAAAGCGTCGCGCATCCCATATGAGCGCCGATAGGACCCCAAGACGGTCCGTTCAGGAACCAAGATGCCCATGCTGTCCCGTCGCCGTCTCTTGATGTTGCTATCGCTGCCCGTGCTGGCGGGCGCGCTGACCGGGTTTTCCGCCGTGGCTCGAAACCGCAATACGTACTATTCCGGGCCCGTTTCGGATCACTTCGACGGCACCCGATTTTTTCTGGACAACCACGCCCCACCCAAGGGGTTCATGGATCTGATGCGCTGGCGCTTCGGCGGTGGGCAGGCGACGTGGCCTGAGACCTATCCCGGCGAGCGGCGCGAGCCGGAGCCGCGGGTCGAGGGCGACCGCATGGTGATCACCTATGTGGGCCACGCGAGCTTCCTCATTCAGACGGCCGGGCTGAACATTCTCTTAGACCCGGTGTGGTCGGAGCGGGTAAGCCCAGTGTCGTTCGCCGGTCCCAAGCGCGTCAACGCGCCGGGCGTCCCCTTCGAGCTGTTGCCGCCGATCGATCTCGTGCTCGTCAGCCACAGCCATTATGACCACCTCGACACCGAGACCCTGGCGCGGCTTCACCAGAAGTTCGCGCCGCGCATGGTCGTGCCGCTGGGCAATGACACCATCATCCGGTCCGCCGTGCCCGAGGCGCGAGTCAGCGCCCATGATTGGGGCGAGACGGTCGCGTTTGGTGATGTGACGGTGCATCTGGAGCCGATGGCGCATTGGTCGGCGCGCAGCCTGTTTGACCGCAACCACGCGCTTTGGGCGGCGTTCGTGCTGAAGGCGCCCGGTGGCCAAGTGTACTTCGTCGGCGACACCGGTTTTGCCGATGGCGCGACGTTCCGCCATGTCGGCACGCGCCATCCGGGCCTTGATACCGCGATCCTGCCCATTGGCGCCTATGAGCCGCGCTGGTTCATGCGCGATCAACACATGAACCCGGAAGAGGCGGTGAAGGCGTTCGAGTTGTCCGGCGCGCGTCAGGCAATCGCGCACCATTGGGGCACGTTCCAGCTGACCAACGAGGCGATCGAGGACCCGCTGCAGGCGCTGGAGCGGGCGCTGTCGGTGACGGGGATGGACGCCGCCCGCGTCCTGGTGTTGCGGCCGGGACAAGCCACCGGGCAGACGGCGCTGGCCTAACGCCCGTCGCCACGCGCCAAACCGATCATTCGCCCTCGTTGGCGCGCGCTTCCAAAGCCTCGCGGCGCTCCTGGGATTTCAATTCGTCCATGCGCGGCATGGAGATGATTGAATAGCCCGAATCGACGAAGTGGATTTCGCCGGTGACGGCGCCCGACAGGTCGGAGAGCAAATAAAGCCCGGCGCCGCCGACATCCTCGATGGTGATGGAGCGACCGAGCGGCGCGTTGCGCTTCTGGAAGTTATACATCACCCGCGCGTCGGCGATGCCCGCGCCGGCGAGCGTGCGCACCGGCCCGGCGGAGATCGCATTGACGCGAATGCCCTGCAAGCCGAAGTCCATGGCGAGATAGCGCACCGACGCCTCAAGCGCGGCCTTCGCCACGCCCATGACGTTGTAATTGGGCATCACCCGGCTGGAGCCGCCATAGGTGAGGGTGAGCATGGACCCGCCATTGGGCATAAGGGCCGCCGCCCGCTTGGCCACTTCGGTAAACGAGAAGCAGCTGATCACCATGGTGCGCGAGAAGTTCTCGCGGCTGGTATCCGCATAGCGGCCCTTCAGCTCGTTCTTATCGGAAAAGCCGATTGAATGGACGATGAAATCCAGTGTCCCCCACTCGGCCATGAGCGTCTCAAACAAGGCGTCAACGGAGGCGAGGTCTTCCACGTCGCACGGGATCGCAAGCGATGAGCCCAAGCTCTCGGCGAGCGGCTTGACGCGCCGACCGAGCGCCTCGCCCTGATAGGTGAACGCCAGGCTCGCGCCCTCGGCCGCCACCGCCTTGGCAATGCCCCACGCGATCGAGTGATCGTTGGCTACCCCCATGATGAGGCCGCGTTTGCCGGCCATCCACTGGCTCATTGTGTTCCATCTCCAGGTGCGCCGGCGCGCGGCCAGCGTGACGTTCAAATGCGGATCGCAACGGCAAGGCTCAGGCCGGGCGGCCCAGCACGAGGGTGGCGTTGGTGCCGCCAAAGCCGAACGAGTTCGACAACACGGTATCGATCTTGGCATTGTCGATGCGCTGGCGAACGATCGGCATGTCGGCGAAGGCCGGGTCGATCTCTTCGATGTGCGCGCTTTCGCAGATGAAGCCGTTTTGCATCATCAACAGCGAGTAAATCGCCTCCTGCACGCCCGTCGCGCCCAGCGAATGACCGGTGAGCGACTTGGTTGCCGCAATCGGCGGCGCCTTGTCGCCAAACACGGCGCGGATCGCCTCAATCTCCTTCTGGTCGCCCACGGGGGTCGAGGTGGCATGCGGGTTGATATAGTCAATCGGCCGGCCCTTGAGGCCCGCCAGTGCCTGGCTCATGCAGCGCACCGCACCCTCGCCGGACGGCGCGACCATGTCATAGCCGTCGGAGGTGGCGCCGTAGCCGAGCACTTCGCCATAAATCTTGGCGCCGCGCGCCTTGGCCCGCTCGTACTCTTCAAGCACCAAAACGCCGGCGCCACCGGCGATCACGAAGCCGTCGCGGTTCTTGTCATAGGCACGCGAGGCGCGCGCGGGCGTGTCGTTATACTTCGACGACATGGCGCCCATGGCGTCGAACAGCACGGATAACGTCCAGTCGAGCTCTTCAGAGCCGCCGGCGAAGACCACGTCCTGCTTGCCCCACTGGATGAGCTCATAAGCATTGCCGATGCAGTGGTTGGACGTGGCGCAGGCCGACGAGATCGAATAGTTCACGCCCTTGATCTTGAACCAGGTGGCCAGTGTGGCCGACGCGGTCGACGACATGGCCTTGGGCACCGCGAACGGGCCGACGCGCTTGGGGCCCTTCTCACGGGTGATGTCGGCGGCTTCTACGATGGAGCGGGTCGAGGGGCCACCTGAGCCCATGATGATGCCGGTCCGCTCGTGGCTGACCTCGTCGTCGGCGAGGCCGGAATCGCGGATGGCCTGGTCCATCGCCACATGGTTCCACGCGGTGCCGCCGCCGTGGAAGCGCATGGCGCGGCGATCGACCATCTCCTCGGGAACCAAGGTCGGCTGACCATGAACCTGGCAGCGGAAGCCCAGATCCGCATAGCGCTGCGCCTTCGAGATGCCCGACTTCGCCTCACGCAGCGACGCGGTCACCTCCTGCGTGGAGTTGCCGATCGACGAGACGATCCCCATTCCGGTGACGACGACGCGGCGCATGGGCCGGTTACTCCTATGTTCGATGCACGCGACCCAAGGGCCGGTGGACGCGGTGTGTTAGCCGAAGCGGTTGTGCTGCGGCTGCGACGCTTGGATAAAGAAGATCAGCAGCACAATGAAGCCAATCAGCGGCACGAAGCCGATCAGATACCACCAGCCGGTCCGATCCGTATCGTGAAGGCGCCGCACGCCGACCGCGATACCCGGGATCAAGAGCCCCAAAACCAGGATGACGCCTAAGAACGGAATCCAGCCGAGGAAGATGCCGACCAGGAAGCTGAACAGCGTGAACCACCAAAACTCCGACCGCGAGGCGCGGCCCTGGAAGGTGGCATACTGTTTCAGACCGCGTTTGACGGCGTCAACGAAGCCAATGCCGAGGATCGGCCCCGGCGTCACACCTTCCGCATTGGCGGCTGACGCTCCGCCTGACGCCATGGCCGCGGCATATGCCGGCTGCGGGGCTGCGGCTTGGAAGGCGCCGCCTGCGCCCGCACCCGCCCGCATGGGCGGCGGCGCGGCGATGCCCTCCAGCACGGAGCGCAGCGGGGTGGACGACAACGGCGCCCAATCGGCCATGCCCTCCGACCACACCAACGTGGAGGGGCCAATCACCCCGTCCCGCGCCATGGCGCGCACGGTCTCCAGGTCGATGGGGCCGACCTGCTCGTTATCGACGGCCACGAAGAACTGGCGATCGGCCATGCGTTTGGGTCCTCAGTTAAAGGCGCGCGACGGCACCGGACATCCGTCAAGCCTGGAACAGACCGACCTTCATATCCTTGGCTTCATAGATCGGCTTGCCATCGGCCTTCAAGATGCCGTCGGCGGTAGCGAGCTTCAGCTTCGTCTTGAACACGCGCTTCAGGTCGACGACGTATTCCACCTCTTTCACCGTCGGCAGCACCTGGTCGGAGAACTTGACCTCGCCGACGCCCAGCGCGCGACCCTTGCCAGGTAATCCCAGCCAGCCGAGGAAGAAGCCGGTCAATTGCCACAGCGCGTCGAGGCCAAGGCAGCCCGGCATCACCGGGTCGTTCTTGAAGTGGCAAGGGAAGAACCACAGGTCCGGCTTGATGGCGAGCGTGGCGCGCACGATGCCGATGCCGTGGCTGCCACCGGTTTCGCTGATCTCGGTGATGCGATCGAACATCAGCATGGGCGGCAAGGGGAGCTGGGCATTGCCCATGCCAAACAGTTCACCACGCCCGCAGGCGAGCAGGTCTTCGTAATCAAAGTGGTCGCGCCGTGTGTCCATTCCCGTTCCTGGACCTTTCCCCGTCGCGTCGCTGCCCGTTGTCCGGGTCGACGCCGTGTTTTTCCATCATCCGCAGGCCGCACCGAGCCGCACGCGCGGAATCGGATGACCCCGATAGACTGATGAGCCGTCGTCGAACCCACAGGCCGATCTTTCGTCTCATTCATCCCAGCCGCGCACTCCCTGACAGGCAACGCAGCGGCACATGGCTTTCCTAACATAGGCCGATGGCGCTGGGGAGTCGGCGGGGCGGACCAAAACGGCCTCGCACGCCCCCTCCTTTGGCTGAGGACGCTGCGGTTTTGGTGTTTGGACGGTTTGGGCGCTTCTCTTCGGGCCCATGCCGTCGGGCGCGCGCGATCCCCGCCTTCACGGAGATGTGCGACGAATCGCAGCGCGGCCTTGGGAATTCCACGCCTTGCACCTGCGCCGCGACACCCCTATTATTGCGAGTGATTGTCATTGGACGCAGCGAAAGCTCGGTACGGGCGTTCGTTTGATCCTCACGCCCACGGCCTTGGCGGCGGCGGGCATCGCGCTCAGGGATCGGTCGGGGATGCCGACGCTCCAGGCGCGGGGTGGAGAGCGGTCCGTGACATCCGCGCGCGATGTCTTGGCCCCTTTCGCGCGGCACCGTGGATCGCCCGACCGGGCGGTTCTGAGACGACCAAGGCGCGCGGGGCGTGTAGGTCCCGTGCCGAAGCGAGGGTAAATGAGACCCATGACTATGCCGCTCGTATCGACCTCGTCCCGCGGTGATGCCGCGAAGGCTCGAGCGACCTGCGTGACCGGCTTGTTGCGCCGCTCGGGCCTGCGCCCGACGCGTCAGCGCATTGGCTTGGCGTCGCTCCTGTTCAACAAGGGCGACCGGCACATCTCAGCCGAAATGCTGTATGAGGAAGCCTTGCTGCAGCGCCTGCCGGTGTCGCTGGCGACCGTTTACAACACCCTCCACCAGTTCACCGAAGCGGGCCTCCTGCGCGAGCTCGCGGTCGAAGGGTCGAAGACCTATTTCGACACCAACACGGGCGACCATCACCACTTCTTCGTCGAGGGCGACAACGAAGTGCTCGACATCAACCCCGGCGACGTCTCCATCAACGGCCTGCCGACCCCACCCGAAGGCATGGAAATCGTGCGCGTCGACGTGGTCATCCGGGTGCGTAAGACGAAGTGATCTTGACGCTTGCCATTTACTGTAGGGTGGGTCCCCTCGGCGATCGGGGCGGCGTGCTTCGACGTTTTGGCACCGGTTGTCACGTTTCTGTTGTGAGCTGGACGGCGGAACGACTGTCCAGCCATTGAGAGCGCTGGCTCGCCTTGCCGTGTGACCACCCCTCCCCCAAAATCCGCGTTTCCCCGGCGGCTTAAATGGGCTAGGACGATTTCATGACTTTGAAATCGCGTGTCATCCCCTGTCTGGACGTCAAGGACGGTCGCGTCGTTAAGGGCGTGCAGTTCGTTGATCTCATTGATGCCGGCGACCCGGTCGAGGCCGCGCGTGCCTATGACGCGGCGGGCGCCGATGAGCTCACTTTCCTCGACATTACGGCGAGCCACGAGAACCGGGGCATCATCCTTGATGTGGTGCGGCGCACCGCGGAGGTGTGCTTCATGCCGGTCACCGTTGGCGGCGGCATTCGCACGCTTGATGATATCCGCGCGCTGATGGAATCGGGCGCGGACAAAGTGTCGATCAACACCGCCGCGGTGAAGGACCGCCAGTTCGTCGCCGACGCCGCCAAGAAGGTCGGCAGCCAGTCGATCGTGGTCGCCGTCGACGCCAAGCGGGTGTCGGCGCCGGGCGAGGACCCGCGCTGGGAGGTGTTCACCCATGGTGGGCGTCATCCGACCGGGCTCGACGCCATCCGCTACGCCGAGGAGGTCGTCAAACTCGGCGCCGGCGAGATCCTGCTCACTTCGATGGACCGGGACGGCACCAAGGCGGGCTTTGACCTGGAACTCACCCGCGCGGTGTCCGATGCCGTCAGCGTGCCGGTGATTGCATCGGGCGGTGTGGGCACGCTCGATCATATGGTGGAGGGCATCACGGTGGGTCGCGCCAGCGCGGTGCTGGCCGCGTCGATCTTCCACTTCGGCACCTACACGATCCGCGAGACGAAGCTTGCCATGCACGCCGCCGGCATTCCGGTGCGGCTCGATCATTGAGGCCTTGATGAGCCACTTCACCCTCGCGGACCTGGAGCGCATCGTCGCCGAGCGCGCCGTCTCAGCCGATCCAAGCTCGTACACCGCCAAGCTGTTTGCCAAAGGGCCCGCCTACGCGGCCAAGAAGTTCGGCGAGGAAGCGGTGGAGGCGGTGATCGCGTCGGTGGAGGGCGATAAGCCTCATCTGACGGCCGAGGCAGCGGACGTTCTTTACCATTTGCTGGTCATGTTGCGGCTCAGCGGCGTCAGCCTCGACGAAGTGATGATGGAATTAGCGCGACGTACGTCGCAGACCGGATTGCAGGAAAAGGCGAGCCGTCCGAAGGATTGATCCTATGCCACATCGATTGGGTCGCGGCGGGGGAAGCGCGATGGACCAGTTGGTACCGCTCGAGGTCTCGCCGCACCGCGTGTTCACCCGGCCTGAATGGGCCCGGCTGCGCGCCGATACACCCATGACGCTGTCAGCGGCCGATGTCGACCGCCTGCGCTCGCTCAACGACCCCGTGTCGCTTGATGAGGTGGAAGATATCTACCTGCCGCTCACGCGCCTGCTGTCGTTGTATGTGGAGGCCACGCAAGGCCTGTTTCACGTCACCAAGCGGTTCTTGGGCGTCAACGACAGCAAGGTGCCGTTCATCATCGGCCTCGCCGGCTCGGTCGCGGTCGGCAAGTCGACGACGGCGCGTATCCTCAAGGCGCTGCTTGCCCGCTGGCCGTCGAGCCCCAAGGTGGAGCTTGTCACCACCGACGGCTTCCTGTTTCCCAACGCCATCCTGAAGGCCGAGGGCCTGATGCGGCGCAAGGGGTTTCCCGAGAGCTATGACACCCGCGCGCTGTTGAAGTTTCTCACCGACATCAAGGCCGGCAAGGGTGCGGTGGACGCGCCGGTCTATTCGCACCTCGTTTATGACGTGGTGGAGGGCGAAACGGTCACTATCGACACGCCGGACATCTTGATCGTGGAAGGGCTGAACGTTCTGCAGACATCGAAGCTGTCGCGCGATGGCAAGGCGGCGCCGTTCGTGTCGGACTTCTTCGACTTCTCGATCTATCTCGATGCCGACGAGGACCTCCTGCACACGTGGTACGTCAGCCGCTTCATGCGCCTGCGCGAGACCGCGTTCCGCAATCCTGAAAGCTTCTTCCACCGCTACTCCCGCCTGCCGGAAGAGGACGCGCTGTGGATCGCCGAGGACCTGTGGCAAAACATCAACCTCGTGAACCTGCGAGAAAACGTGTTGCCGACCCGGCCGCGCGCCGACCTGATCCTGCGCAAGGGCGCCACCCACCGCATCGAGGACGTGAGCCTGAGGAAGCTGTGAGGCGCGGCCGCGAGGCCGTTGCAAAGGGGCGCGAAAGCGGCTTGGGTGGCGGGCCTTGTCCTTGAGCCCCCGAGCCTGCCATGCCCCGTTCCATCATCATCGACACCGATCCTGGCCAAGATGACGCCGTCGCGCTTTTGATGGCGCTCGCGTCACCCGAGCTGGAGGTGATTGGCATCACCGCCGTGGCCGGCAATGTGCCGCTTGCCTTAACAGAGGTGAACGTGCGCAAGGTGTGCGAGCTCGCCGGTCGGCGCGACATCAAAGTGGCGGCGGGCGCGGCGCGGCCCCTGATGCGGCCGCTGGTCACCGCCGAGCACGTGCATGGCAAGACGGGCTTGGATGGTATTGATCTGCCCGATCCCACAATGACGCTCGACCCGCGCTTTGGGCCCGATTTCATCATCGAAGAGGTGATGGCGCGGCCGGCGCGCAGCGTGACGCTGTGCCCGCTGGGGCCGCTCACCAATGTGGCGCTGGCGCTGGCCAAAGAGCCGCGACTGGCCGCCCACCTCGAAGGCATCGTGTTGATGGGCGGCGGCACATTCGAGGGCGGCAACATCACGCCGGCGGCGGAATTCAACATCTATGTCGACCCGGAAGCCGCGCGCATGGTGTTTAGCGCCGGGGCTAACGTCACCTTCATCCCACTCGACTGCACCCATGAGGCACTGACGACGGCCCAGCGCACGGCGCGCATCCGGGCGCTGGGCACACCCGTGGGCATCGCGGTGGCCGCCTGGCTCGATTTCTTCGAGCGGTTCGACGAAGAGAAGTACGGCACCGATGGCGGGCCACTGCACGACCCGTGCGTGATCGCCTATGTGCTCAAGCCGGAGCTATTCACGGGCCGGCGGGTGCACGTGGATGTGGAGTGTGCCTCTGAGCTGACCCGTGGCATGACCGTGGCGGACTGGTGGGGTGTCACAAACCGTGACAAAAATGCGACAATGGTTCGACATGTGGACGCCGACGGGTTCTTTGACCTGCTGACCGAGCGCATAGCTGCCCTGTAAAAAGGCGAAAATCCAACTGCCTTTTGGGTAGGCAGTCCCAAAGACGGGCCGTTTGATCTGGATTTGTTCGTATCCGGCTAATTGTATACAATCCTATTTGGCACACATAACCTAGCGGAAAACTGCGCTATTTCGCAGTATTCTGCGGGAAACTACGTTAACCTTTTGGCAACCACTCGGGCGCACGCTGGTGACATAGCGGATCGCAGTGCCCCGACTTGATTAGCATTTGGGCATGCGCAAAGCTTCATCTCGCAGATGCGAAGGCGTCTGGCGAGTCGCTCGGTGGGCCCGCGGGTTTTGATCAACCCAAGGCGCCGAGCCCTCAAACGAAGGCCCCCAGCCCACACGACATGGGGGGTCTCGGTCCGCATAATGAAGGACAGGCACATCAAGCGTGTCCGCGGAATTCGAGGAGATGGCCCGGGAGTTTGGCACAGCGCAAAGGAGGCTTGCCATGCTCGGACTCGCCATCGCATTCGTTCGGTTCGCCGTCGACCGTGTGTTTCGCTTGCGTCCCAAGCCCACTTCGCAAGCCGCGCGCTTGCGCTTCGCCGTCGTCGCCACCACCGCGACGCTAGCGGCCACCATGAGCGCGCGCGCCGACAGCTATGCGCGCTTAACCCCGGCGCCGGTCGAGGTCGACGTCGCCCTCGTGCTTGCCGCCGACGTGTCGCAATCGATGGACGACAGCGAGCAGCGCATCCAGCGCGCCGGCTATGTGGACGCGTTGACCTCGAAGGAGGTCATGCAGGCGATCCAGATGGGCAATCACCGCCGCATCGCCGTCACCTATGTGGAATGGGGGTCGGAAGACGCTCAGCTCGTCATCGCGCCTTGGATGGTGATTGATGGCGAGGAGGCGGC
This sequence comes from Rhizobium sp. Q54, assembly GCA_943373055.1. Classification (GTDB taxonomy): domain Bacteria; phylum Pseudomonadota; class Alphaproteobacteria; order Rhizobiales; family Ancalomicrobiaceae; genus CALSBD01. The sequence goes on along the minus strand of CALSBD010000014.1, from coordinate 4,870 downwards.
CAAGCGCTTCGCGGCGCAGATCGCCGAAGCGCCCATCCGCAATCTTTATCGCACGTCGATCTCGCGCGCATTGGAGTTCGCCGTCACTCTGATCGAAACATCGGGCTATGAGCCGCTACGCAAGGTGATCGACATCTCCGGTGACGGCCCCAACAACCAGGGCCCGACCTTGGCGGTGGCCCGCGAGGCGGCGATCTCCAAGGGGATCACCATCAATGGCCTGCCGCTGATCATCGGCGACAGCACGATTGGCTGGCAGCAAAACGTGACGCTCGACCGCTACTACGAGGATTGCGTGATCGGCGGACCCGGTGCGTTCTTCGTGCCGGTCGAAGGCATGCAAAACTTCTCCAAGGCGCTCAAGCTCAAGCTGGTGTTGGAAATCGCCGGCCTGATGACCGAACCGCGCGTGCAACCCGCCGCCGGCTGGACCCCGGTCGACTGCAAGGCCTATGAATGAGATCCGCTCGCCCCTCCACCCGCCGACCTCCTTCGGCGAGTGGGGGCGGCCGTGGTGGCACTGTCGGGCACGCTGGTGGACGAGACGGGTTGCAATCCCGGCTTACAAAACAACGCCCCTCAAGTTGCTCAATAAATAGACACTTGGGTGCGAGGCTGCGCGACCCGCGGGGGCATTGGACGCACCCTTACAAATCTGGTGAACTTACTCAATTCCGGATTTGCTGACTAAACGAAAAAGGTCACGCTCGACCTGCGAGACGTGACCCTTCTCATTTGAAGGCTAGGTGAAGCGGAAGCCTTATATGGCGTTCTCAACTTCCGCTGAGTTCTTGGCAAAAATTTCCTTGGCCAAAATACGCCGCTCGACTTCGTTCAGCCACTCTTGGATCTGGAACTTGCCAGACGCGGCCGTGAAAAGATCGACGTCCAGCAGCGACAACAGCTTGTCTTCTTCTTTGTCTAGCACCGTCATCAGGGGAACCATCCGCTTTTCAAGCGTTTCCCAGATTTCGGAGTAACACCGCGGGATGTCGAGGAAGGAAATGTTGGCGCCCGGCAGCGAGTTCAAGTCATCAAACTTGATGCCTTCGAACGATCCCGACGCTTCATTGCGCACGATGACGATGCGCTTGAAGCGGAACAACTTCTGGCCCACCACGGAGCGAATGAGCATTTTTGCGTTTTCAACCGAGTGTGATTCGGCTTTTGTGATCACCAATAGGTTGATGGGCGGCGACTGCTTTTCTTCCATGAGCTTATAAATGTGGCGGTCTTTGGCCCATGTCAGCATGCTCGGGAATACGTTAGCGCCAATGTCAATAATGGCGCCGCCCTTCATCAAGACATAGCCAAATTTGTCCCAGTAACGCAAAGCGGCATTCGGGTTATTGGTCTTGCGGGCCTCAGTGAGGTCCGCGCCGATCCCAAATTCCATGGTCAAATCTGGGAAAAACTTTCCGAGTTTTGACTTACCCGTATGATCAACGAAGTCAGCACTGACGAGACTAATATCCTTCCCCTGACGCTTCAGCAGAGTGTAGAGCACCTGCGACATGGTCGTCTTGCCCTGACCACCCGCAAATGAAACGCACATGAACGACTCTGACGACATGTAGCACCCTTGTGTTTAGGCCAGATCAGCGATCAACTCTTCCGGCCGTTTAGATAAGTTCGATGCTAATCACGTACCTGAGCATGCAAACCATGCTTAAATACGGAGAAAAGCAATGATTAACAACACATTACATTTTTCGGCTGAGTCATGCAAGCGCCGTGAAGGACACATTGACGTCGTTAAATGGGCTGAAATCGCAAGTCCGACAAACATACTTGCATTCAAGGTTGTAAATTTTAATTAAAATCTCCTTACGGATGCATTGTATTTATAAGTATATTTTGAATTTTTTAAGCGCGCGAACTAATTACTTTAGATAAACGTTACTTTCTGAATAGAAACCTGACGTGAGCTTCTTTTATTTGAAGCCTGAGCGCTCAGAAAACATAGCTCAGGAATGGCGTATTTCTTTGCAAATATCAGCGTCGTGCATGCAAGCTTGAAATTAACCCAAGGGAACTCTTTGAACTTGGCTTATTTTTTCGCACTCCGCTTTTCTGCATACATGAACGCGTCATCTGAACAAAAATCCAGCCGCGTAAGATTTGTGCCGTTAACAATAAACACAATTCAGCAACAGGCGTGAAGCAGGAAGCAGATTGCAATGTTTCGTGATATTGCAAATAAAGCTTGAGCAAGCTGTTGTGAGCAATATTCTTTGGTTTGTAGGTGGCAGGTTCTGATAGGTTACCTGGACGCATTACTTAGAGGCTGGCTAACGAGCGCGTATGTCAGCTGAGCAAAGAGTTTTATCAAAAAATTCTCATCAGCGTCGATATGAACGATGCCGGTATGGCTATGGCAAAGCGGAACGCGCCGTCAGCGTCTCGCCCTCGGCCTGCTCGGCCGCGACGTGGGTCTCGGCCGCGGCGGCCAGGGCCAAGTCGATGGGCTCGACTAGGCGGAAATGCTCTTTCCACAGCGCCATATCGGGTGAAAAGCCCAGGTCGCTCTCAAAGAAGTCCCTGTGCACCGCCCGCCAAAACGCTAGCGAGCGGTCGCCCTCGCCCTCTTCGAACGCGAACGCCGCGTCGATGGCGTCGAATGTCGTGCGCTCCACGCTGATCGTCTCAATCACCGCCACCGGACGCCCACCCGCCGTCACCACCCAGCGCATCCCCGGCGCCGTCTCATTGGGGTGACGCGCGTCCCACACCGTCGCCCGCTTGCGCCCCGCCAAGATCAACGCCGCCAACCGCTCCTCCAGCGCCGGCGAGCCAAACGAGGTAGTGGGCAAACTCGCCCACCAGGGCGCGGCGTTGGTCATGGGTGGGTCCCTTTCCCCTCCCCCTCACACCTCGGCCCACCCCCCTGTCGCTTCCGAGCGGAACACTGCGTCGAGGGCGCGCATGTTGAGGAGGGCGTCGGGGATGGTGTGGTCGAGCGGGGCGTGGCCGAGGATGGCATTCGCGAAGGCGGTGGCCTGCTCGGTGTATTGATCACACGAGCGGATGATCTCCCGGCGCGCTAAGGTGTGGTCAAGGCTGCCGACCGTATCGATCACGAGCGCGGTCGCCTGGTTGGGCGGCGCGTTGAACGGGATGACGATCTCAAGCCGCCCTTTGGTGCCGATGATTTCGACCGACTGGCGCGGCGCGCCTTGGGTGGAGACCATGTAGGTGAGCTGCCGGCCGTCACCGAAATCGGCGATCACGCTCGCCACCCGGTCGGTGCGGAAGGTGGGATCGCGATCCACCAACGAAACAACGCGCCGCGGCTCGGCCTCGAAGAAGTAGCGCCCCGCCACGGTGGGATAGCAGCCGATATCCAGGATCCCGCCGCCGCCAATGTCGGCCTGGTTGCGCACATTGTTGGGATCGACATTGTGATAGGTGAACACCGCGCGGATGATGCGCATGGTGCCCAGTTCGCCCGAGCGGACAATCTCGCGGGCGCGTTGCCATTGCGGATGGTGGCGCACCATGAACGCCTCGGCGATCAACCGGTCGGACCGCGCGGTCAACAGGCGCTCGGCGTCGGCGACATTGAGGCCAATCGGCTTCTCGCACAGCACGTGCTTGCCGGCGGCATTGGCCTTTAGGGTCCAGTCCACGTGGAGATGGTTGGGCAGCGGGTTATAGACGGCATCAATGCGCGGATCGGCCAACAGGGCCTCGTAGGACCCGTGCGCGGTCTCAATGCCAAGCCGATCGGCGGCGGCGCGGGCGGCGGCATAGTCGCGCGAGGCGATGGCGACCACCTGACAGTTGGGCGCGCGCATGATGGCGGGCGTCACCTTGTTCATGCCGATCGCCGCGGTCGATAAAATGCCCCAGCGCACCATGCCCGTCGTCATATGGTCGTCCCCTTGCGTCCCTGGCCCGCTCCGCGGTGTCCGATTGAGAGCACGGCTCTAGCACGCCGCATGGCCCGCTCGCCAGCACCGCGCGCAGGCATCCCCGTGCGGTGCACAATCCGTCTTGACCGATCGGGCTTGCCGATCCATTTCCACAAGAATGCCGCAAGGGCCGGGCGCCGGCGGCAGGGTGGGGCGCGTTGATGGCCAATGACACGATCCTGATGTGGGTGGAGGCCTATGGCGATCCGCTCGTTTTGCTGTTGGGCGGGCTTGTGATCGGCGCCCTGTTCGGCGCGGCGGCGCAGCACAGCCAGTTTTGCCTGCGCTCGGCGATCATCGACCTGAGCCATGGCGCGCGCGGCGGCAAATTGGCGATCTGGCTCGTCGCCTTCGTGGCCGCCCTGGCCGGCACCACGCTCACGGTCCTGTTCGGCCTCGTTGATCCCGCCGCCACGCGGCAGCTCGCCGGCGCGGGCACGCTGTCGGGCGCGGCCCTTGGTGGGGCGATCTTCGGCGTCGGCATGATCATGGCCCGCGCCTGCCCCGGTCGGCTGTTGGTGTTGGCAAGCCAGGGCAATCTGCGCGCGGTCGCGACCGGCCTGGTGTTCGTCACCGTGGCCACCGCCGCCTATCGCGGGCTTCTGGTGCCGGCGCGCGAAAGCCTGACGGGCTTGTGGATCATTGATCCGGAGGCGCGCGATCTTGCCGTGCTGTGGGGCTTTGACACCCCGGTAAAGTTTGCCGTTGCGGTGGCGTTGGCTGTGGTGGCCGGCGTCCTCGTGCGGCGCACCCGTCCGCGGGCCAGCCATGTCGCCGCGGCGGTCGTGGTTGGCTTGGCGATCGCGCTTGCCTATGGCTTTACCGGGCTGGTGGCGGCCAATGCGTTCAATCCGGTGGCGGTCGATGGGCTCAGCTTCTCGCGTTCCTCGGCGGAAACACTGTTGCGCTTTGTTGCCACGCCCGACCGGACGTTTGATTTCGACACCGGCCTCATT
>CALSBD010000013.1:0-16730 GCA_943373055.1 Rhizobium sp. Q54 | reverse complement strand
GAACGAGCCGGACATTTTCTTGCCCTCAAGATAGCCCTTTTCGTTCATGCGCTCTTCAAGAATCTTGATCTGCTCTTCGTCGACGAACACCTTGAGATCGCCGGCATGGGTGAAATCGACCTGGGTCGTGAACAAGGTGGCTGACTGGATGCGATCGTCGCCCACCGCCGCGCAGTAGGCGAGGGTGCACGACAACAGCGTGCCGCCGACGCAATAGCCGATCGTGTTGACATGGCGCTCGCCGGTCGCCTTTTCGATCACCTCGAGTGCTTCCAAGATGCCTTCGCGCATATAGTGCTCGAACGACTTCTTGGCTTGCCGCTCATCGGGGTTAACCCAGGAGATCACGAAGACCGTGTTGCCCTGGTCGACCGCCCACTTGATGAAGGATTTCTCTGGATTGAGGTCGAGGATGTAAAATTTGTTGATCCACGGCGGCACGATCAAAAGCGGGCGCTGCAGTACCGTCTCGGTCGTGGGTGTGTATTGGAGGACCTCGCACACATCATTGCGCCAAATGACAGCGCCGGGCGTCAAAGCGAGGTTTTCGCCAAGCTTGAACTTTGCTGGGTCGGATTGGCGGATTTTCAGGTCGCCGCCACCGGCCTCAATGTCCTCGGCGAGCATGCGCATGCCGCGCACCAGGTTCTCGCCATTGTTTTGCAGCGTTTCGCGCAACAGCTCGGGATTGGTCAAAAGGAAGTTCGACGGCGCGACGGCCGCCGTGATTTGCTTCACGTAGAACTCGGCCTTGTGCTTGGTGTGCTCATCGAGCCCTTGCGACTCGGCGACCATCTTCTCCGCCCAGTTCGAGGTGATGAGATAAAACTGCTTCATGAAGTCGAAGAACTGGTTCTCCTTCCACTCCGCATCTTGAAACCGCTTGTCGCGCGGGTCGGCCTCAATGGCCGGCTTGGTCGGTTCTCCGGTCATGCGGCGCACCGCCTGGCCCCACAGGTCGAGATAACCCGACCAAAGCCGATGCTGTGCCTCCACGGCGCGCTTGGGATCGGAGAGCCAATACTCGCTCACCTGAGCCAGCGTTTTGTAGATTTCGGCGTATTCGTCAGGCGCGGCGGCCTTCGCTTCGCCGGTCTCACGCGGGCGCAAGTAGGCGGCGGCGGCCTTGCCGGCCTCTTCGACCACGCGCGCCACATTGTGCGCGAACGCGTCTGGGTTCTTGACGATGTACTTTAAAAGCGGATTGTCGCCTTGGTCACCCGGCGTGTCGGCCATTGTGTTTCCCCTAGTCGATCGTTGGTCGCCCGGTGGCGGGTTCGGCACTGCCGAAGGGTCCGTGCGATGATCGATGTTCTTCGTTCCCGTTCCTGCCATAATAGCGAGTGAGGTTTGCATTGGGGAAGCGCTGCTTCCGATCCAAGACCTTCGTACTAACGCCGACCCGCCGTAACGGCAGGCGGTGCTATGCGGGTTGAATTTGTCAGGACCATGAAAGGTTTGCCTTGATCGATCGCAACCAACAGCGCCGCGCCACCGTTCGGGCGGGCGTTTTCATCGTGCTTCTTGTCGGGCTTGCCGGGTGCGGTGGGGCGAGCGTGTTCACCGACGACACCTTGGTGCGTGCCAATGACGCGCCGGTGACACCCGTCGCGCGCGATGCGGTGCCCGCGGTGCAATCGGATGGGTTTCCAAACCCGCAGCAGCCCACCGCGCCGCCGATCGCGCGCGACCTGACCACGGACGAGCGCGCCGATCTCAAGGCTGATTTGGAAAGCGTGCGCGACGCACAAGCTGCGGCTGCGGCGAGCGGTCAACCCCAAGATCGCGCCGCGGCAATCCGCAAGGCGGCGGCGGACCGTAAGAAAAAGATCTTGCAGGAAATCGAGGAAAACGAGCGGTCTCAATAATTCGGCAAAGCCGGGTCAAGAAGCGCCCTCTCTTGCGAATATCGTCGAATACCCCCTGTCGAGCCGAAATTGTTCTGCTAAAACCGCGCACGCGAAGCGGGCCCGCTTCGCGCATTGGCCACGAGGATGTCGCGATGGACCAGTTCCACAAGGTAAGGCGGCTGCCGCCCTATGTTTTCGAAGAAGTCAATCGCCTCAAGGCCAAGGCACGCGCGGCAGGCGCTGACATCGTCGACATGGGCATGGGCAACCCCGACCTGCCGACGCCGAAGTTCATTGAGGACAAGCTCATTGAGACGATCGGCAAGCCGCGCACCAATCGCTATTCGGCATCCAAGGGCATCTCCGGTCTGCGGCGTGCGCAGGCGACGTATTATCAGCGTCGGTTTGGCGTGAAGCTCGATCCCGACCGGCAAATCGTCGCCACGCTGGGCTCCAAGGAAGGCTTCGCCAATATGGCGCAAGCGATCACCGCGCCTGGCGACGTCGTGTTGTGCCCCAACCCGTCCTATCCGATCCATGCCTTCGGCTTCTTGATGGCCGGCGGCGTCATCCGCTCGGTGCCGGCGGATCCGGGCCCGGAGTATTTTCACGCGCTCGAACGCGCGGTGATCCATTCGATCCCCAAGCCCATTGCGGTGATCGTGTGCTTCCCGGCCAACCCCACGGCGGCCGTTGCGGATCTGGACTTTTATCGCGACGTGGTCGCGTTCGCCAAAAAGCACGACATCTTCGTGCTGTCTGACTTGGCGTACGCGGAGATTTACTTCGACGACGCCCACCCGCCGCCCTCGATCTTGCAGGTGCCCGGCGCCATCGACGTGGCGGTAGAGTTCACCTCCATGTCGAAGACGTTCTCCATGCCCGGCTGGCGCATGGGCTTTGCTGTGGGCAATGAGCGGCTGGTGGCCGCGCTCGCCCGCGTGAAGTCGTATCTCGACTACGGCGCCTATACGCCCATCCAAGTTGCCGCCGCCGCCGCGCTCAATGCCGGTGACGAGTGCATCAAGGAGGTGCGCGAGGTGTATAAAAAGCGCCGCGACGTGATGGTCGATGCCTTCGGGAAGGCGGGCTTTGAAGTGCCCGCGCCGCAGGCCTCCATGTTTGCCTGGGCGCCGGTGCCCGAGCCGTTCCGCGCGCTGGGCTCGCTGGAGTTCTCCAAGTTGCTCGTCGAGAAGGCGTCGGTTGCCGTCGCGCCGGGGATCGGGTTCGGCGAGCATGGCGACGCGTATGTGCGCATCGCGCTCGTTGAAAATGAACAGCGCATTCGCCAAGCCGCGCGCAATATCCGCCGTTTCCTTGAAACCGCGGATAAGTCGTTGCACAACGTGATCGCGATGTCGGCCCATCGCTAAAGGTCACACCGCGCGTCGCGGCCGCTGTCTTAGGCGATACGGCGCGCGGTCCTCTTATCTGGAACGGATTTCATGAACGCTTCCCTCAGACTGGGCATCGCCGGCCTCGGCACGGTGGGAGCCGCGGTCGCTCGCCTCCTCAAAACGCACGGATCGGAATTGGCCGAGCGGTGCGGCCGACCGATCCAGCTGCGCGGGGTGAGCGCGCGCGATCGCTCGATCAATCGGGGGATCGACCTGACAGGCGTCAATTGGTTCCAGGACCCGTTGAAGTTGGCGCAGGACCCCTCGATTGATGTGTTCGTCGAGCTCATGGGTGGCGCCGAGCGGCCGGCGGCGGCCTCGGTGCGGGCCGCGCTCGACGCGGGCAAGCATGTGGTCACCGCCAACAAGGCGCTGTTGGCAGCCCACGGCGTGGAACTTGCGCGCTTGGCTGAATCGCGTGGGGTTTCTCTCAATTTTGAAGCGGCGGTCGCCGGTGGCATCCCCATCATCAAGACCCTGCGCGAGGCGCTCGCCGGCAATCAGGTGACGCGCGTCACCGGCATCCTCAATGGCACCTGCAACTACATTCTGACCCGGATGGAGAAAGAAGGTCTGTCGTTTGAGGCGTGCTTGAAGGAGGCGCAGCGGCTTGGCTATGCGGAGGCCGATCCCACGTTCGACGTGGGTGGCTTTGACACCGCGCACAAGCTGGCCCTGCTTGCCTCGCTCGCCTTTGGCACCGAGATCGACGCCAGCGCCGAGGCGCTCAGTGTCGACGGCATCACCTCCATCACGCTTGCCGATATTCAGGCGGCGGACGAGCTGGGCTATCGCATCAAGCTTTTGGGTATTGCCGAGGCAACGCCGGACGGCGTCGAGCAGCGGGTGCACCCGACCATGGTGCCGAAGTCGTCGGCGATCGCACGCATCGACGGGGTGCTCAATGCGGTCGCGGTGGAAGCGGACTTCGTGGGTCGTTTGATGCTGGTGGGGCCAGGGGCCGGGGGCGACGCCACGGCGTCGTCGGTCGTTTCAGATATCGCCGACATCGCCCGCGGCACGGCGCTCAAGACCATGGGCAAGCCGGCGCAAGCCATGCGGCGCGGCGCGCGTCGGTCGGGGCCGACGAGCTCGGCAGCCGGCTTCTTCGTCCGGCTCACCGTGTTTGACCGGCCCGGCGCGTTCGCCTCGATCGCCACCCAGATGGCGAGCCGCGGCATCTCGCTCGAATCGATCGTGCAGCGCGCCCGCGCGCCGCGCGCCGAGGCGCCCACCGGCCAGCAGAACCATGCGCCGCAGCCGGTGATCCTCATCACCTATGAAACGACGGAGAGCGCGCTGCGCGACGCGCTGGCGGCGATCATGGCCGACGGCCACGTGGCCGCCGAGCCGCAGTTCATCCGCATCGAAAACGTCTGAGCCTCAACGGGCCTTTGGGAGCCACGCCGATTATGTCGAAGCCGCAGCAAAGCCCCTCCACCGACACCTTCATCGACCGCATTTTGACGCTGGAGCTGGCGCGCGTCACCGAGCGCGCCGCCGTGTCGGCCGCGCGGCTGAGGGGCCGGGGCGATGAGAAGGCCGCCGACCAGGCCGCCGTGGACGCCATGCGCCGCGAATTGAACCGCCTGCCCATCGACGGCACGGTGGTGATTGGCGAAGGCGAGCGCGACGAAGCGCCCATGCTCTACATCGGCGAAAAGGTGGGCACGACGAAGGGCCCGAAAGTCGACATCGCGCTCGATCCGCTGGAAGGCACCACGATTTGCGCCAAGAACCTGCCCAACTCCATCGCCGTGATCGCGCTGGCCGAAGCCGGCTCGCTGCTTAATGCGCCGGACAGCTATATGGAGAAGATCGCGGTTGGTCCGGGTCTGCCGGCGGGGCTCGTGGATCTTGATCTGAGCCCGGCGGAAAACATCCGCCGCTATGCGGAAGCCAAGAACATCGCGATTTCGGATGTGCGCGCCTGCGTGCTCGACCGGCCGCGCCACGCCAAGATGATCGAGGATATCCGCCAGTCCGGCGCGTCCATCCGCCTGATCGGCGATGGCGACGTGGCCGGCATCATCCACGTGACCGATCCCGACCAGACCGGTATCGACATTTACATGGGGATTGGCGGCGCGCCCGAGGGCGTCTTGGCGGCGGCGGCGCTGCGCTGCATTGGCGGGCAGATGCAAGGCCGGCTGCACTTCACCCGTGAAGACCAGAAGGAACGCGCTCACCGCATGGGCATTCGCGACCTCAATCGCAAATACACCATGGAAGAGATGGCCTCGGGCGACGTGCTGTTCGCCGCCACCGGCGTGACCGATGGCAACTTCCTCAAGGGCGTGAAGTTCGAGCCGCACCGTATTCACACGCACACCGTGGTGATGCGCTCCTCAACCGGCACCGTGCGCTGGATCGAGGCAACCCACACGCAGTTGGATAAGTTCTTGTTGGATTGAGCAGCAAACGCGAGAGGATCACCCGGTCTTGTCCACAAGACAAGTGCCGGTTTTGTCCCCCTCGTCAGGCCCCGCTCTTGGTGCTATCACGCGCGCATGACGCACCATCCTGACAGTGTCCTCATCGTTGATTTCGGCTCCCAGGTGACGCAGCTGATTGCGCGGCGCGTGCGTGAGGCTGGGGTCTATTGTGAAATTCACCCCTATCAGTTGGCGGATGGCGCGTTTGGGCGCCTGAAGCCAAAGGCGGTGATCCTGTCGGGCGGGCCCGATTCGGTCACCCGCGAGGGAAGCCCGCGGGCGCCGCAGTCGGTGTTTGACGCCGGCCTGCCGGTGCTGGCCATTTGCTATGGACAGCAGACCACCGCCCATCAACTGGGTGGGGTTGTCGAGGGCGGCCATGCGGCGGAGTTTGGTCGGGCGGACATCGAGGTGATCGCCGACAGCGCCCTGTTCAAGGGGTTTTGGCAGATCGGCGGCCGTTATCCGGTGTGGATGAGCCATGGCGACCGGGTGACTAAGCTGCCCGAGGGGTTCACGGTCAAAGCGACCTCGGCCAATGCGCCGTTCGCGATCGCAACCGACGAGGCGCGGCGCATCTACACCACGATGTTCCACCCGGAAGTCGTACACACCCCCGATGGGGCCAAGCTCATTCGCACCTTCGTGCATGACATCGCGGGACTAAAGCCGGATTGGACCATGTCGGCCTATCGCGCCGAGATGGTGGCGGCGATCCGCGGGCAAGTGGGCGAGGGACGGGTGCTGTGCGCCTTGTCGGGCGGGGTTGATTCGTCGGTTGCGGCGCTGTTGATCCACGAGGCGATTGGTGATCGGCTCACCTGCGTGCTGGTTGACCACGGCCTGATGCGCAAGGGCGAGGCGGCGGCGGTCGTCGCCATGTTCCGCGAACACTACAATTTGCATCTCGTCCACGTCGACGCCTCCGACACTTTCATCGGTGAACTCGAAGGCGTGAGTGACCCGGAGGTGAAGCGCAAGACGATCGGGCGCTTGTTCATCGACGTGTTCGAGGCGGAGGCCCGTAAGATTGAGGCCGATGGACGCGGGACGTTTGAGTTCCTGGCGCAAGGCACGCTTTATCCCGACGTGATTGAGAGCGTGTCGTTCTCAGGTGGGCCGTCAGTGACGATTAAGTCGCACCATAATGTGGGTGGCTTGCCCGCGCGCATGAACATGAAGCTCGTAGAGCCGCTGCGCGAGCTGTTCAAGGACGAGGTGCGCGCGCTTGGGCGTGAGCTTGGACTGCCGGAGAGCTTCATTGGGCGCCATCCTTTCCCGGGTCCGGGCCTTGCGATCCGGGTGCCGGGCGGTATCACGCGCGAAAAGCTTGCGATCTTGCGCGAGGCGGACGCCATCTATCTCGATGAGATCCGCAAAGCGGGTCTTTACGACAAAATCTGGCAGGCCTTCGCCGTGCTTCTCCCGGTGCAGACCGTCGGCGTGATGGGCGACTATCGCACCTATGACTACGTGCTTGCCCTACGTGCGGTCACGTCGGTCGACGGCATGACCGCCGATTTCTACCCCTACGACATGAGCTTCCTCGCCAACACCGCCACCCGCATCATCAACGAGGTCAAGGGCATCAACCGCGTCGTCTATGACGTAACCTCCAAACCGCCGGGCACGATCGAGTGGGAATGATTTTTGCCCATCCGGGCGTATCCAAAAATACGCCATGATGCGACATAAGTGACTGAAATATCTAAATAAATATCTCTGAATCTTTCGATATCTATCGCTGGGTTAGCCTCCGAAATGACGGTATGGCTGACGGTATGGCGCATCTTGTCTCATCCGAAAATCGCATATACCGTCAGGGCTAAGAGAGCTTCTGACGGTATATTTTTTGGCGTAGTGTTCTGTAAACGCAGGAAAAATACCAATCAGAAGGGCCGTTTTTGGCCTGACGGTATAATCGGGCGCTCTCCGGCATATTTTGACCAATCTGGAGAGTGTGCATGTTGACCGACGCCGCCATTAAGGCCCTGAAACCGAAAGAGAAATTATACAAGATCGTGGACCGTGACGGTATGTATGTCGTGGTCCAGCCCTCGGGCGCGATCGTGTTCCGCCTGGACTACCGACTGAACGGCCGCCGGGAGACCTTGACGCTGGGGCGCTACGGTCCCGCTGGGCTCTCCCTGGCTCGGGCGCGTGAGAAGGTGGTTGATGCCCGACGCGCCATTTCGGAGGGCCGCTCGCCGGCGCAGGAGAAGCAGCGCGAAAAGCGTCGCCTCCAGGAGGCCAAGAGCTTCGGCCAGTTCGGTGAGCGCTGGCTTCAGGAAGCACGAATGGCGGACAGCACGCGCGCCATGCGTCGGTCGATCTTCGAGCGCGACATTCTCCCGGCGTTTCGCAACCGGCTGCTGCCGGAGATCCTGCCGGAGGATCTGCGCGGGCTGTGCGCGAAGGTGAAGGAACGTGGCGCACCGGCAACGGCAGTCCACGTCAGAGACATCGTGAAACTGGTCTTCGCTTTCGCCATCCTCCATGGCGAGAAGGTAGCCAACCCGGCCGACGAAGTTGGCCCGGCGTCGATCGCGACCTTCGTGCCGAAGGACCGGTCCCTGTCTCCGGCGGAGATCCGCATCATGCTCGGCCAGATCGAGCATGTGGCGACGTTGCCGACGATCCGGCTCGGGATAAAGCTGATCCTGCTGTCGATGGTGCGAAAGAGTGAATTGCAGGACGCGGTTTGGGATGAGGTCGATTTCGAGAACGCCGTCTGGTCGATTCCCAAGGAGCGGATGAAGCGCTCGAAAGCGCACAACGTCTATCTGTCTCAGCAGATGCTCGACATCTTCATCGCTCTCAAGACCTGCGCCGGCAATTCCAAATACGTCCTGCCGTCGCGCTATGACGCCGACGCGCCCATGTCGCGTGCGACGTTCAATCGGATCACGACGGCGGTGGTGGAGCGGGCCAAGAAGGAAGGGCTGCCGCTGGAGTCCTTTACGGTTCACGATCTCCGGCGCACCGGCTCGACCCTGCTGAACGAGTTGGGCTTCAACAGCGACTGGATCGAGAAGTGTCTGGCGCATGAGGACGGGCGATCCTCACGGGGCATCTACAATAAGGCGGAATACGAGCATCAGCGCCGGCATATGATGCAGGAATGGTCCAACCTGGTGGACGCCTGGGTTGCCGGCCAAAAATACACGCCGACCCTCTATCCGCCGACGATGGACCTGCTTACGCCCGAGCCGGATGTTTGATAGGGCGGGTCTTGCGGAGCTGGACGTCCGGAATGGGCGCACGCTTCACCGCCTTGGCGCGTGAAGCTCGGCGCCGTTCTTCCAACCAGGCTTCGACCTCGGTTAGATCCCAGACCACGCAGCGGGACGTGAGATAGAAGCGCTGGGGAAATTCGCCGCGCTGTTCCATGTCATAGATCGTGGTGTCGGCGAGAGGGACCATTTCCCGGAGTTGATGCCGCCGGATGGTGCGCTTCATGATGGGCTCGACTTGCTGCCTCATGCCAAATTCCTTCGATCGCCTCTTTAGGCGGATAGAAGGCGATAGATCATGCTGAATGGAAGCTCGAATATTCGGGCGTAGCAGCGCGTCGTGCTGTGGCGTGCAAATCGGACAAGCCCGTGGAGCACGGCGACAGCATCTCTTCCTGGCAGTCGTCCAGCAACCGTCCCTGAATGGCGGCGAACCCGCATGAAGCCCCCTAGGCCGGTCGTGATATGATCCGGCCGCGTCAGGGGCTGCTTGCTCCGCATGAACAAGACGGGCGTGCCGGGAGCGCCGGCCGGCACGCCCGCTATTCATCGAGGCGTTTCTCTCTTGAGAATGCGGACAGATCGAGCGTCAACGCCTGCAGCGACCGCGTCGTTTACAAATCGTGATGAGTCAACAGCTCGACCAGGTCCTCCTGGTCCGGCTGTCCCAAAGCAAGGCGATAGAGCAGCCTTTGCGTCCGCAACTTCGCGAACCGATCAATGTCGCGACTTTGGGGAAGCGCGAACAAATGCCGCCTTAGATCTGCGCCTTCCATCGTCCACCACGGGCTGAGGCCGGTTTTGTCATCCGCGAACGCCTTGTCGGCGTCGCGTGCGATGATGTCCCATGGTGACGAGGCTTGGCCTCGTGCCTGCGCCAAGGCTTGTTCGCCTAGCTTTCGGGCGAGTGGTTGCCGCACTGTCAGCCCACCGAAGCGCTGAACGCGGCCTTCTCGTTGCTCCAGGTCAACCGGGCTGGAACAAAGATCCCAGTGGCCGAGCCTGTCGCACCAGCTATGAAAGTCGAGACCTTCCTGTCCGACGGAGGTCGTCGCCAGGACGTGGGGCCAGAACGGTGTATTGAACGCGCTGCGGATTTCCTCGGAGCGCGCTGGTGGCGGTTCATCGACATCATGGTCCTGTCGATGCGTCTCCGTCTCGGTGCCGCCAAACGGCACCGCAGCGTGACAGCGGATACGGATCTTGTCCATTTTCTTCGCGCCCTTGAACCCGAAGGTGCCGACGTTTGCAGCGAGCGCGGCCGACAAGTCCTCAATCAGCCCATCGGGGTTGACCTTGGATTTGCGTAGCCAGAAATGTTCATCCAGGACGGCTTCCAAGCAGCCATCAACGCACGCATTCTGATATTTCTGCGTCGCGTCTTCGCCGGGCAAAACAGACCAGAAGACAGGGCGGTCCAGATAGGTGCGCAGCCGCGTCCAGCAGAAGCTGACAAGCCGTGCGAAATGCTGCTCCTGGAAATCGAAAAGCTCTGGAAGGTGGCGATAGAGTGCTCGGCCCGTCACGACTCCGGGAGCGCCGAGAGCCATATCGACCAAGGCGTCGAGTTCCCATCGGCTCAGCCAGGTAATCGGGTTGGCCTCTTGGCGCTGTTTGAGCAAGGTTTGAAGCGTTGCGTCCTTCGGCGCGACCCGGCCCCAGCTCTTCTGGACCGCTGCGAACTCCCGAGCCAGCGGCGCCTTCTGTGCGCGTTCTATGGCCGCGAGGATCGCCCAGGCCGGTTTGCGGCGCCGGTTGCTGCGCGCATTCGGTGCCTCGTGCGTGATTGTCGCGGGCAGCGCCCTAATAATCTGCTGCCGCGTCCTGGCCCTGATCTGCTTCACGGTCGCCTTCCCCTTCACATCGAGGGGATCGACAGCTCGAATTAGGAAAGGGCTCGGGTGAAACAGGGCGAGCGTGGGGCCTTGGTTAGGCTTCGGGTTAAGGTGCCGCTTCTTCCACGCGGCGGTGTAGGGAAGATTGCTCTTTCCAACGCATTTGCGCTCGACCTCGAGGCTGACGAGGGCTGCCAGACTTTGTGGTGTTGCCCTGAACCTACTGAAGATCAGCATCTTGGGCGATTGCGTCATCTTCGCCCATGGGCCTGAAGGCGTCCACCAGGTCAGCGATGGCAACACCCAAGGGAGCGCAAGCATCTCTGTCGGTACAAGGCTATTGAGGGCTCGGAGCTTGGCGCTTCCCCAGCCATCCTTTGGCGGCTTGAAGCAATTGGTGACCCCGAGGCGGGGAACGCTGCGTGTAGCGGGAAAGTCTATATCGCGAGAAATCTGATAACGGTCCCCCAGCGCCTGCGCAGGGAGCGGCACTGAAAGCCAATAGCTGACCGCGCTGCCCGCAAGCTTGGGCGATACGTGGTCGGTAAAATGGCGATAGACGTCGAGATCGTGGGGCTCGATCCTTACGGAGGGCGGCGCAGGCTCTCCGGCATGGTCGGAAATCGGGCGCTCGGTCCGCGACATGAGCGGTGTGAGGAGCCTCTCCAGATGATGCTTGAGGGCTTGGGCCTCTTCAATCGCCGCCTGCCGACTGTCGGGCGGCAGATGACCGATCAAATGCAATAGATCACCAAACCGACGGAATTGGGTTTCGGCCTCAGCGCGTGCAGCCGACCCGCCCAGAAACTCGATAATCTTGAAAAATTCGACATGGGGAGCGGCTCCGACGCCGTTTTCCCAGCGCTCCGCATAGAAGCGGTAGGGCGTGGCTGACAGGAGGAGGATCGGCGGCGGCGCCGTTCCATCGTTACCCGCCAGCAGTTGGCGCGCTAAAGGGTTATCCGTGCCTGCGTCGAGCAACTCGCGATAGCATTGGAACTCGTCGAAAATCACGAGGTCTGGCGGGGCGGAATCCAAAGCGGCTTGAGCGAGCGCCTTTCGCATCCGGCCCAGGCTCTGACCATATTTGCTCGTCGCGATCGCACGCAGAATGTTCTCGCGGGCCGGTTTACCAAATTCCGTGCGTAGCGCTCGGCCATAGGCCGTATTGAAGAGGGCGGAGACGTTGTCGAATTTGCCCTGAGCCTCCTCGCACGCCCATGGCCAGCCGGAGGTCGCGCCATATTCGATATAGCCTGCAGGAAAGGCATCGGTCAGGCCGGGGTACAGCTCATCCAACAGCAGCTTGATGAACGCACGCTCGACAGCCTTTCCGCCGTAGAGGCGCTGCGAACTGGAAAATGATGTGGTGGGCGTAAAGGCGTAGAGCCGTATCTTTCCCTTGCGCCGTTCCTCAAACGGAATGAGGCCGACGCGGTCGATGGTGGAGAGTGCGTCCTTGGCTTCGTTCTTGTCGAGGAAGCGGAGCAGCTCGACCTTGTTCTGGTCCGCGACCTTGAGCCCGCTCGTAATATAATAGACCGTGAACTTGCGCGCTTTGCTTGCCAGGGCTGCCAGCGTGTCACGGGCAACGACGGTTTTGCCGAGGCCGACCTCGTCCGCGACCAGGAATCGGCGTAGCGGGTTGCCTCCTGACAGCGCAGCGGTTGCAGCCCTGACCGTTGCGGCCTGGAAGGGTTTCGATCTGGCGCTCATGAGGCAAGCCGCGTCCGCGCGATGGCCCAGATCTGCGCAAGTTCGTTCAAGTCAGCTTTTTCCCTTTCGCTCAGATTCTCACCGTGGGCGAGAAGGGCGTCGACATAGGGCGCAAAATGACGATCGGCCCGACCGAACGCTTTGCGGTCGCGTGCCCAAGCCGTGAGGATATCCTCGAGCGTGAGGCGGTCGTATCCCAGGCTCTGGGGGCAGTTGCTCTGCACCCCGGCGTCTTCATCCCATGCGCCACCGCCGACGGGCAGTGTGTCGCCGCTGAGAATCGCGCGCATCCAGTCATGAAATGCACGAAGCCCCATGTGGCTGGCCAGCGCGGCCAGATCACGCTGATCTTCGAGCGGCGGATCGACGGTGACACGCTGCATCCATCGCAAAGCGCCGTCCGGTCCGCTGATCCGAGCCTGAATGAAGGCGGACTGGAGTGACAAGGGGATCGTGCCAAGATCGAGGCGGACGGCGTCGGTCTGCCAAGCCAGTAGGTCGCCATTTGCAGGTCCGGCGTGCAGCACGTGCTCGGGATAGGCAAGCAAGGGAACTGCCCCCGCATCGATCGAGAAGCGTTCCCCGTCGCGACGCAGAACCGGGTTCCAGGATGCCATGAGCACTTTGCGCGACTCTTCCAGGGCATCGGCCGCGCTCGTGCTGGGCGGATCGGCGACGGCGAGTTCCTCGATGGTGACCGGCGTCGCTTTACCGATCAGGAATGCCAGGCCGGAGGCGAACGCTTCGCCGGCCTCGAGTTCGACCATGATTTCCGCGTTGCGCCCCGACCAGGCCCTCTCGGTCGCATTGGCGCTCCCCACCCTCAAGATGGTCTTCTCGCCCGAGTGGAAGCAAAAAATCTTGGCATGCAGAGCAAGGGGGGCCGGCTCCGCATCATCCTCGGACGCGGGCTCGACGCCTGGCAGCGCGAGCGGAGCTTCGTCAGCGAGCACGTCTGGCGCAGTATAGGCGAGGATTTTGGAGAATCCGTCCAGCGGCTTGCCGGGCCGCCTCGCCATGTCCGTGAGGGCCGGCATCGACGAAATCAGCGTTCTGGATCCAGCCGTGCCCCAGTCACCTGCCTTCTTCACAAAATCGGGCGACAAGAACGGACTGATGATGGTTATGCCATCGACCGCGCCGGCTGGTGGTTCCGATGGCAGGGCAACGCCTTCATCCAGTCCATTGAGCAGGCTGCGCAACTGAAACCCGTCTGGGGCGTCCCACCAGACCGCCTCCAGTTTCTCCGCGATGCCATCGGCATCCTCGCGCGACGCGGAGCGCGCGAGGATGGCCCCGAGTGCTCCGATGCCTGGGAGCCGAACTCGTCCTTTCGCGCGCTTTTCGCTGCCGTCCAGCAAAACGCCCGCGTCGAGATCCTGTGATCGGGTGAGGTTCCGGCTGCCAATCCAGAGCTTCCAGCGGGTTTCCCCTTTGGGACCGGTGTAGGCGACCAAAGCAATCTTTGGATGCCAGCTGCGCTCTCGTTCATCGTAAGGCTGCTCGACGATGAACTGATCGAGGATGCCCGCGATACGGGGAAGCGCTATTGGCCGCGCTATCCGACCGCGCTGGATTATGATTTTGACGCGATCGCGCAGCTTGTCGATCGCGTCGGCAAAATCGACCGCCGTGCCGCTGCCCTTGTCATTGTTGCGACCAATCAGTGCGAGCAACGCCGCTGCGACCGCCGACAGATCGACTGAGTAGGTCGCAAACAATGCGAGCTTGACCGTCTCCAGTCGCCCTGGCCGCATCTCGTCGAGATAGGGTTGCCCGGACCATGCCTGAGGATCGCTCATGCGACGTCCTCCAGATCGCGCAGGAGCCGCTTCACATTCCCCCAGCGATAGTGGAGCGGCTCGGCGCGGCCATGGTGCTCGCCTTGCCATTCCATACGCCGGTCGACGCCGAACTGATTGCTGGCAAGACGCGCGCGATTGTCTTTCCTGCTGACTTCCGCCCGTGCGTACACTTCGAGAAGCTGCATGGGGTCCTTGCCATTCGCCCTGATCCAGGTCGAAGTTTCTTTCAACACACCCTCCACCGCAGGCGGGAGGTGGCCGATTCCGGCGAGAAACAGGTCCATATCCAGCCGAGCGGCCTGTCTGCCCCATTGCTCGATCGCGTCGTTCAGTGCGGCGCGGTGCAAATTGGGTTGTGGTCGCTTGTCGCGGGTTTCCTTGAGCGTCTCGACCTGAGCCGCATAGATCGCCCTGCCTATGGCCGAAAGCGCGGCGGCCTGGCCGGCCCGCTTCAGCATGGCTGCTTCCCTGCCGGCGAGGGCTAGGATTTCGTTGTCCCAGCAGTGATCTGCCTCGCCTAGTGGTTTTCCAACCAATTTCGACAAGAGCGACGGCTCACTTGGATCGGTCGGCGAGCGAACGGCGCGGAGTTTGGTCGCGAGGTAGATCTGCTCTTGGGGTAAAAGGTCGAGCGCTAGTTTTCCTTGGTCATCCTTCGAATACCGGTCATTCCAGTCACCCCAAGTATCCCAGCCTTTAGGTGCATCGATCAGCCCCGCAATGGGCCAGGTGACTGTTTCTAGCGGCTTTCCGTCATCGTCATGGTGCGCGCGCTTGCTGGACGCTGCCAGGAGCTTCGCCATGTCCGAGCGGCTCCACGGCCGGCCATCGGGGCGGGCGCCGATCAGTCCCCATTTGGTGAGCGCCGTCCAATAGACATAGGCTGGCGGCTGACTGATCGTGCGGGGGAAGACCTCTCCTCCGATCACGCCATCCTTCTCGCCGCCAACACCCTCGACATATTTGAGCCGGCCGGTCATCTCATGTTCGAGATCAGAAAAGGCTTGCCCAAAGTCCTTGGGAACAGGGCGTTTCGTCCGCAGGCTTTGATAAAGCCAGGGGATGAGAAGCGCGTAGCGCAACCGTGTGTGCAGAACCGATGTGCCGGGGAAGAAGTGATCTGCGTAGCGCTGGTGGACGATGAGGAATCCAACCTCATCGCGCACGCCCGCCGCGCCGCCGAACATCATCTGTTCGGCCTGGCCCAGCGCTTTGCGCGATAAGAAAGTAAACCCAAAAGTTGACACGAAGCCTGCCCCACGGCGTGGTAAAATTTCTGTCTCAGGAAGGTTGCCGATGCCTGACGGCATCATTCACTACCAATAATTTTCAACCTCATGGCACGGGTTTCGAGCAAATAGGTCTCGACGCCGGCAAGCAGATGCAAGCCTTCTTCACTGATGGCTTGTCGCGATAGCCCCGGCTGCACAATGCGGACGTCGAACTCGAAGCGGTGATCTTGCCACCCGACCTTGAGCTTCTTAATCGCGGCGGCTGAGCCCTGCTCGATTCGCGAGCTGAGACCGCGGTCGCGGCGCATCTTTTCGCGTCGCAGCATGTGTTGAAGCATGCGGTTTGGTCGGTCGCGCCACCGAGCGGATTTCTGAGCCTGTCCGCAAACCTCATAAAGGTCTCCGAGGCGCGCACCTGGCGTATCCGCCCCTGAATATTTGCAGTGGTACAGGGTCACGGAAACGACGCTGTCGGTTATGCGCAGCGCCACGACATCGGCGATTTCGCCTTTGCCATCATCGTCGAAGATCACGTCATAGGGATCTGGGTCGGCTAACAGGGCGTCGATGACAAGGCGCTGGACAGAGTCGGCGCGCTTGTCTGTGCCCTGCGATTCGGCGCGAATATTGGCCTTCGACCAATCCCATGCCTCGATCTTGTCTGACGGGTACGGCTCGATCGTTTCGCCCTCGGGCAGGGTGTAGAGATGGCTGTAGATGAGAAGCGAGCCATCACCGAAGTCGATCTGAGGCGAGTCCTCGCCAAAAGATTCCGAGAGCGTCTGGACCTTGCCGCCGATCTTGATCGTCGCCTTGGGGCCGGCGCGTTGGGGGTAACGGGCGTGGCCGTCGCTGAAGACGATCTCGAACTCGGCCGCGTGGTCGTCACTTCGCACGGCGAAGCGCAGTGGCCCGGTGCGCGCGTTATCGAGCAACTCGATATCGCATTCGGCGAAGGTTACCGGCACATCGCCAAATGAGATCTCAATCCGCTCCTCGAACTGTGTGATCAGAGATTCAGGCCAATGGATCGCCACGGGTGGAACAGCCGGTCGTTGGCTGATCTGGTGTGGGCGCATCGCGCTCTTGAAGACGCCGTCGGTCGTGATGCTGGGATCGTTCACGGTGCAGCCGACATCCTGGCACCAGTCCACCCAGTCGGTCAGGTCATGGACTTTGGCGCTGGACCAGAACTTGCCCTTGGCCGAGCATCCCCGTGAAGCAGGA
>CALSBD010000012.1:0-16900 GCA_943373055.1 Rhizobium sp. Q54 | reverse complement strand
GGGGGCGGCCGGTGTAAAACCAAATAGACTGTAATCATCTATCCGGTTCCTCCTGCTCAGCATCTATCGGCTACACAGACGTTTGGGTGGCGGAAGGTGGCACAACCTTTTGATATTAAAACACAAATATTCGAGCGTCCCCTCCCCCTTGGCGGGGGAGGGACAGGGAGAGGGGATGCTGCTGGTCCGAACCGGGTAGATCCCTGACAGAGTACACCGACAGCACCGCTGTTCCTCCCCCCGCCCTCGCCTCTCCCGCGCAAACCCACATTGACGGCTTGTCACAATGGGCGTATGGGTCCGGTGAACTCGTGGTCATTTGAGCCGGCCGGCTTGCCGCCACGTTAAACAAACGCGCTAAAAGGGTCGGGGTTGGCACACCCGGCCGCGCGTTCGCTGGCCGGGTTTTTTGTGCCGTGGAACACGCTGATGCCTTCGCGCCCGCGCCATCCTGATACCGACCTCATTCATAGCGGCACATTGCGGTCCGCGTTTGGTGAAACGTCGGAGGCGATGTTTCTGACGCAGGGCTTTGTCTATGACAGCGCCGAGGCGGCCGAAGCGCGGTTCTCGGGCGAGGATCCCGGCTTCATCTATTCGCGCTTTTCCAATCCGACGGTCGCCATGTTCGAAGCGCGCATGGCGCAGATCGAAGGCGCCGAGGCGGCGCGGGCGACCGCGTCGGGGATGGCGGCGGTGACGGCGGCGCTGGTGTGCCAGCTCAAGGCCGGCGATCACGTGGTTTCCGCGCGGGCGCTGTTTGGCTCGTGCCTGTGGGTGGTCGCAGACTTCTTGCCCCGTTTCGGGGTGGAAACCACGCTGGTCGACGGCACCGACCTCAATGCCTGGCGGGCGGCGGTGCGGCCCAACACCAAGGTGTTTTTCTTGGAGAGCCCGACCAATCCGAACCTTGAGGTGATTGATATCGCCGCGGTGGCCGAGATCGCCCACGCGGCCGGCGCGCGGCTCGTGGTGGATAATGTGTTCGCCACGCCGCTCTATCAAAAGCCGCTGCAGCTGGGCGCGGACGTGGTGGTCTATTCGGCGACCAAACACATTGACGGTCAAGGCCGCTGTCTGGGCGGGATCGTGTTGGGCTCGCAAGACTTCGTTATCAACGGGGGCCTGCATCAGTTCTTGCGGCAAACTGGGCCGTCGATGTCGCCATTTAACGCGTGGGTGCTGTTGAAGGGCTTGGAGACCTTGTCGCTCAGGGTGGAGCGGCAGTCGCGGTCGGCGGCGGTGCTGGCCGACGTGATCGGGTCCCACGCGGCGGTCAAGCGGGTGCTTTACCCCGGTCGCCCGGACCATCCCCAATATGCCGTCGCGCGCAAGCAGATGTCGTCGGGCTCGACCTTGATCGCCTTTGAGCTCAAGGGCGGCAAGGCGGCGGCGTTCGCGGCGTCGAACGCGCTGGAAATCGTGCGCATTTCCAACAATCTGGGCGACGCGAAGTCGCTCATCACCCATCCGGCGACCACCACGCACCAGCGGCTTGCCGCCGCCGAGCGGGCGACGCTGGGGATCACCGATGGCATGTTGCGACTGTCGGTCGGCCTGGAACATGTCGACGATCTGGTCGACGACGTCGTGCAGGCGCTGGATGCCGCGCTCGGCGTGGGCGTGCGGGCGGCGGCGGAGTAATCCGCCGTAGAGGGCTTACCCGCTCTCGAGCGCTTTGCGATCTGATGGCACCGGTTCGGCGCTCTCAATCTGCGTTCGCGCGTGATCTTTACCCAATAACTGGGTCCACTTATGGGGATCCCGCTTTAGCGCAGGAACATCAAGGCGAACATCGACACAATCAAAATGAGCGTCACCATCAAGGTGAGGCGGATGCGCAGCTGGCCGAACCAGCGCGGGAAGTGGCCATCTTGAGTGGAGCGCACGTCCCAGGCGCCTTGTGCCACGAAGGCGGCGACCAGCAATGCCAGCGCGTAAAGCGCCGGCAACAACAGCGCGACCCAGGCAATCAGCGACGGCAGCACGGACAGCGCCAACACCCGGCCGCGCATCTCGTCATCGCGGATGCGCAGGCCGGCGCCCCAACGAATGCCACCCAGGAACGACAAGATGACGGCCGCATACGCGACCAGCGCGATTTGCGCGGTAGCGGCGCTCAAGGGTCCGAGCCCGCCGATCGCCATGACGACCGCGCCGGCGGCAAACGGCAAGACGCCGAAATAGCCCAGCAGCGCCGCGGACAACGGGATGCTCGGGCTGGTCGATCCACGGGTGGCCAGGATCTCGGTCATGCGGGGGATGTCTCTCCGGTGGTCTGCGGGAACGAACGTCAATCCTTGCGGAAGATCACGCCCGCGACCCAGCCGGTCAAGAGTGCCAAGGCCACCGCGCCGAACCCATACGCCCACGAATGCGTGAACGCGGCTTGATACATGAACTGCTCAAAGCCGACCTTCTCAACCCCGAAGGTGACCCGCTGCTGGGCCAAAAGGGCTTGATCGCGAAAAAGATAGACGTCCACCGTATAGTCGCCGACGGGCACATTGGCCGGGATCGACATGTTGACCCGGTAGACCCGCTCGGTGAGGAACTCCACCCGACCGATATCCTCCCGATAGACGCCCCCGCGCTGCTTGAGGCGCAAGAACGCGTCGCGGAAGTTCTCGTGGCCGGCCAACACCTCCACGCCACCGGCGACCGATTCGGGCAGCAGGATGTATTGAAGACCGAGCTGGAAGCGCTTCAGCAGCGCGTCCACGGCGATATCGGCCAACGGCCGGGTGGTCGCGATCGAATAGAAGCTCGGCACATCGACATAGGTGCGCGCCTCGCGGTTAACGTAGAGGCCTGCGAGCCGTGCCTTCTTGCGGGTCACGAAGGTCTTTTTCGGGCCGGTCAGCACGACCGCGATGTCATAGGGGCCTTGGCGCGAGATGGTGCCGGCGTCCTGTTCAACAGCGCCGAACACGGCGATCTCGGTGCCGGTGAAGTTGGAGGTGATGAACACCTTGGATGACGACAGGGCGGCGACAAGCGATTCCGCGCGCGCGCCCATTGGCGTGAGCGCGACCGCCAACAGCGCGAGGAGGAGCACCACCCGTCTCATAGCCGCGTGCCCTCCAGCGAGATGGAGAACAGTTCGTCCGGGGTCAGGATCAACTCGAAGAAGAAGCGCAAGCCGACGGCCAGGATCAACAGCCCCAACAGCGCGCGCAGCTGCTCGCCCTTGAGCTTTGCGCCGATCTGCGCGCCGAACTGGGCGCCCAGCACACCGCCGATCATCAAGATGAGCGCCAAGACCGCGTCGACGGTCTGGTTGGTGACGGCTTGCAACACCGTGGCGGCGGCCATGGTGAACAGGATTTGGACGAGGGATGTGCCGATCACGATGTTGGTGGGCACTCGGAAGAGATAGATGAGCGCGGGCACCATGATGAAGCCACCACCGATGCCCAACAACGTGCCTAGGAAGCCAATGAACAGACCAAGCGCCAGGACCGGGATGACGCTGACATAAAGTCGCGAGCGGTGAAACCGCACCTTCAAAGGCAAGGTGCGCACCCAGCCCATCGATCCGGCCTTGGGCGGCGGCAGCTGGACGCCCGCTCGGGTGGTCAGGATGGCGCGCACCGATTCCCACACCATCAAGCCGCCGACCACGCCCAGAAAAAGGACGTAGCAAATGGCGATCACCACATCGAGCTGGCCGACCGCGCGTAGCCATTGGAACACGCCGACGCCAAAGAAGGTGCCGACGATGCCCGCCGAGAGAAGATAGAACGCGAGTTTCCAATCGATCGCCTTGCGGCGCCAATAGGCAAGCGCGCCCGACGCCGAGGAGGCGACGATCTGGCTGGTGACGGTGGCGACGGCCACGGCGGGGGGAATGCCGGTGAACACCAACAAGGGCGTGAGCAAGAAGCCGCCGCCAACGCCGAACAGGCCCGAGACAAGGCCCACCGCGGCGCCCATGCCGAAGATCGTGAACATGTTCACGCTCAATTCGGCGATGGGAAGATAGATTTGCACGATAAGCGCTCCCGCGCGGCCGCCCGGCGTCCCTCAGCCTGTCCCTGGCGCGGTGCCCCCAACCACGCCGACGCGTCGCCGATCCCGTGATCGCAAGACGATGGGACACGCCCAAAGGTCCCGCATACGTCACCACGCGATCGCGGCGGCATAGGACGGGTTCAAGCGTGACCTGTCAATGCCTTGGGCGACCAAATGACCGTTCAAAACCGACATCGGCGCGGCTCTTGCGAGCCACGCCGAGGACGAAGGAGCCACACCGCGTCGAGCCGGCCGATCAGGTCCCGGTCTGCCCGGTGCGGCCGGTGATCTGATTAAACAGCGCCTGGTCGAGCTCGCCGGTCGGCTTGACGCCAACGGCGCGCTGGAAGGCGCGCACGGCCTCCGAGGTCGCCTTGCCGGACACTCCATCGATGGTGCCCGAATAGAGGCCCTTGAGGGCCAGCGCCATTTGCACTTCCTGCAGCTGGCCGCGCGAGGCGGTGTAGGTGACCGCGGGCTTCGAGATGCTCGACGTGGTCTGCGGCACGTTGGGCTCGCCCCACATGTTGGGCACTTCATTGGCGTCGGGATCGGGCGTCTTCGCCTTGAAGGTCTCGGCCGCCATCTTGGCTGCCGACAAGGTGGCCGGATCGAGCGCCTTGCCGACTTCGTCGCGCTTCTTGCCCGCGTCGGCATCGCCCGCCACGGCGGCGATGGAGAACCACTTGTAGGCCGCCGCCAGATCGACAGGCACGCCGAAGCCGCGGGCATACATGATGCCGAGGTTATACTGGCTGTCGCGCACGCCGAATTCAGCAGCCCGCTCGAACCAGCCCAGAGCCGGCTTGAGTTCGTCCTGCTTGCCCGACTGGGTCATGAGGACGCCGAGATTGTGCATCGCCTTGGCATTGCCGCCATTGGCCGCGAGCTCATAGTAGGTGCGCGCCTTAAGGGTGTCCTTGGCGGTGCCGGTGCCCTTTTCCAGATACGAGCCCAGGCGATACTGCGCGGGGGCAAGCCCGGCGTCGGCGGCGCGCTGATACCAGGCGACGGCCTCGACGAGGTCTTGCGCCACGCCGCGGCCATCGGAGAAGCGGGTGCCAACCTCGAACTGGGCGCGGGGGTCGCCGTTGGCGGCGGCCTGAACGAGCTCGGGCGAGCCGATCGTCGCCGGGGGTGGCGGCGCGGTGACGGGTGTGGGCGGTGGTGTCGGTGACACATCCGCGACCGGAGTGGTCAGCGGCGTCGTGGCAGGCGCTTCGCTCGACGCGCTGGCGTCGGCAACGTCGGCACCCTCACCGGCTTGATCGCCAGCCGCATTCGCGCTGACGGCGGCCGGGTCGGCGGTGAGGTCGGCTTCAAGCCGCGCGTCCTGCGTTTCCGGCGGCGCGGCGGACGGGATGAACTGGATGGCGGCAAGCGCCAACAGCACGGCGGCGGCAGCCATGATCATCGGCTTGCGGCCCAGCGTGGGCAGACCAAACCGGCGCTTGCCGGCCGGCGCGTCGGCGTCGTCGACGGCGGGCGGGACCATCGGCTCGACGGCGGACAACCGCGGGCCGGTGTCCGATGCGCCGTCCTTGCCCTTCGACTTGAAGGCGGCGCCCAGGCGATCCTTGAGGCCGAGCGCGGGCTTGGCTTCTTCTTCCTGTGCGGCGGCTTGGGCGGCGGCCTGCGCGGCGCGGCGGGCAGCGGCGATAAAGTCGGCCTTGCGCGCGGCAGGATCGGCCGGCTGAGCGGCTGCGGCGGCAGCGGCGTGAGCCATAAGCGCGGCGGCGGGCGAGGCGGCCTGCGCGGCACCGGGCGTGCCGGGCAGCGGGCGACCGGCACCAGGCTCAAGCGGACGGTGATCCTCGGCCGCCGGGCGGACGGCGGCCGGCGTCGGGCGCTCGACGAACGGGGCGGTCTCCACCACGCGGCTCTTCGGCTCGTGGGTCTCGGCCGGTTCGTCGGCAACGGGCGCGGCCATTGCGGCGGCACGCGGGGTCGCGGCGGGCATGGGCGGGCGCACGGCGGTGGCGGTCGGCGGTGCCGCGGGGCGGACCGGCGCGGCGGGCGCGCGCGGCGGCTCTTCGACCATGCGCGCGGCCGAGGCCATGGCGGGGCCCGCCAGGGGTTGGGGGGCGGCGGCCGGAGTGGCCATTGGGGTGGCGGCGTGCGTCAAACCGTCGCGCTCAATCTGGGTCAGGCGATTGACGATGGTCGCCAGCGTATCGCGCACGGCGCCCAGCGTTTCGTGGGTTTTCGTCTCGGTGCTGACGCTGGCCATTTGCAGGCGGCGCAAATCTTCGCGCAGGCCCTGAATCGCGGTGTCGTCGACCGGGTTCGGCTTGACCTGAACGGCCATTTCGCGCACCGCGTCGCGGGCGGCGTCGCGCGCCACCTCGAAGGCATCGGCGCGGGTCTCGCGCAGCTGCGCGTCCAGCCGCTCCAGAAGGGCTGACATGTCGAAGCCGCCCGTGGCGGGAGCCGGCATATCGGCGATCTGGCGGGCGAGCCGGTTCATCTGGCTCTCGATCTGCGAAAGCACCCGATCGTCCATGCCGCGGCTGGTGGTTTCGTCGAGCTTCTCGGCGAGGAGGCGGACCTCCTTCTCCAGCTGGGCGAATTCATCGGAGCGCGGGCGCACCGCGAACTCACGGCGCATGGCGACGATCTCTTCGCGCAGGGCGTCGATCTCGCCGGCATCCCGGCCGCGGGTGGCGGCGGCGCGCTCCAAGTGACCGGCGAGCGTGAGCACGCTCTGCTCGACGCGACCGAGCCGCTCGGTATCGGGCTTGCGATCGGCCAATTCCTCGATGCGGCGCACGGCCTGCTCGAGCACGGCCAAGGTCTCACCGGGCACGTTGGCGCGCTCGACGGTTTCGATCTTGCGATTGATCTCGGCGATCTTGCGGTTAAACGCATTGAGGATCGCGCCGCCAGGGCCCTTGTCGAAATGGGCGATCATCTCGCTCAGATCGGCAATGCGGCGCTCCAGCGCATCCATGCGCGGATCGTTGCGGCCGGTGTCCAGGCTGTGCGCCTTTAGCTCTTCGATCTTGTCAGCCAGTCGATCCAGGCCACGCAGAGCCTGGCGGGGATCGGAATCCACCATCAAGGCCTTGAGGTCGGCGATCTGACGTTCAAGATCGCGCAGGCGATCGCGATCACCCGACTGGGAGAGCTGATCGACCTTGCCGGCAAGCGCGCTAATGCGGCGCTCGAGTACCGTCATCATCTCCACCTGCTCGCGACCGCCCATGCGCTCGCGCAGCTCGTCGAGACGGTCTTCCAGGTGCGACATCCCACGCCCGTCACTGAGCTGGCGCTTGAGCTCATCAAGGCGCTCGACGATATGGGAATAGCCGCGCTCGAGGCTCAAAAAGCTGCCTTCAAAGTTCGACTGGCCGAAGGCGTCACGCAGATCGGCGATTTCTTGGCGCAGGTCGTCGATTGCCCGGTGGCCGGGATCGCGGCGCACCAGTTCGTCAAGCTTGTCGGCGAGATAGCGCAGCTCTTCGGCGTCGCGCTCGGTGGGCTGGCGACGATCGAGGAAATGGCGCAGCTCCGCCAGCTCCGCCTTGAGATCGCGGGCGAGGCTATCGATGGCTCGGTTGCCGGGGTCGCGGCGAGACAGGTCATCAAGCTTGGCCGACAGATCGCGCCAGGCTGCCTGGTCGCGCTCGGCCGTGCCGGGACGTTCCATGAGGCGGCGCAGGTCGGCCAGCTCGGCCTTCAGTTCACGGGTGAGCGCGTCGGTCGGACGGTTCACCTCGCGCAAGGCTTCAATGCGCTCGGCAAGTTCGCGGAACTCGCGGTCATAGCGCGGCAACTCCTCGCGGCGCAGCTCCTCACGGCGCAATTCCTCGCGGCGAAGCTCTTCACGGCGAAGCTCGTCCCGACGCTGAAGCTCTTCACGGCGCAGCTCCTCGCGGCGCAACTCCTCGCGACGCTGTTCTTCTTGGCGCAGTTGCTCATCTAAGCGCAGTTGTTCCAGGCGCATTTCCTCGCGGCGCAGCTCTTCTCGCCGCACCTCTTCCCGCCGCAGCTCTTCGCGCCGCAGTTCGTCCCGGCGTTGGTCCTCGCGGCGCATCTCCTCGCGACGCTGGTCCTCGCGGTAGGCGTCCTCGCGGTGGCGGGTCGACCGATCAAGGCCGCCGCGCGAGCGGGGCTCGCTATCACCGGACAAGCGAGACTGGTGGGCGCTGATTTCGGCGATGGCGGCCTGGAGGTCGTCCTGGCCGACGCCATGGCTGTCACGTTGGCTATCCCGAGAGCCACGCGAGCGATCCCGGGGGCGCTCCCGCTCATAATCACGTTCATAATCGCGATCGGCAGCCTCAGTGCGGGTTGAGGCGCGCTCGGACCCGCGGCCGCGGCCACGGTCGCCGGACCACTGCTTGAGGCTCTCGTCAATGCCATCAAGCGCGTAAAGGAGGCTGTCATAGCGGGCGGCGGGGGCAGGCGCCGGGGCCGGCTCCGGGCGACGCGACGGCGCCGGTCGGCGCGAGGGGCTATCGCCGGTCAAGCGCGACAAGGTGTCGGCAATATCATCAAGGGTCGAGGTCGGGTCCTCGTCTCGGCCACGGCGCGCGGCGGGGCGCGCCACAAACTCGCGGCTGGGCGATGGACGCGCGGCGGCCGGTTGCGGGCGAACGCGGCCCGCGGGGCGCCACGAACGCCCTCCACGCCCGGCATCCTCGTCGTCACTACCGCGACCCCACGCCATGCTGTCGTCTCCTCGCGCCCCTCGCCCAGGCAGCGCTTGGGGCGAGAGCGAAACTGCCGAGGCGGAATCGCCCCTAACAGATCGTTACCGAGGGCCAAAATCTCGTCTTAGGGTAAACAAGCGGTTAAAGCGGCGATGATCAGATCGTGAATTCAGGCATGGTTGATCAGCGATGTCGCGGTCTTGCCGAATTCGCCTAAAGATGGCAGGCTTCCCTAAGGTGCAAGCACAGCGAACCATGAGTTCGTCGAACAGGGTCTTCGGACGGGCTAATCATTGTTAGCCGCGAACCCGAGACACTGCGGCAGGTCAAAATGCTGGCGGATTCGTGGTGCTCGTATGATTGCATCAGCCGCACGGTCCATTGGGACTCGTGAGCCGCTGGGAAAAATGTCGATTGAGATTAAGAGGCCAATACGCTAGCTTCAAAGCACTTTGGCCAGTCGTGGTCGCGTTTTCGACAGCGCCTTCAGGGACCAAGGGACACGGTCAAATTCGCGGTCATCCGCGCAGCCACCCCCAATGATTTGCATTAGGGGTTGAGAGGTATCCCGATGGACGATTCGAAACTCGAGTTTGCAGGCTCGGTCTCTCATATCGATTTGGTTCCCGTTTCGAATGATGACACGAAACAGAGCCAATTCACGATCGGCGACCTCGCTCGCGAATTCGGCGTGACCTTACGGACGCTGCGCTTCTATGAGGACAAGGGTCTTTTGAACCCGAAGCGTGAGGGCCTGAACCGGCTGTATAGCCGTCGGGACCGTGCGCGCCTCAAGCTCGTATTGATGGGCAAGCGCGTGGGCTTTTCGCTTGTCGAAATCAAGCAAATGCTCGACCTCTACGACGTCAAGGACGGCCAAACGCTGCAATTAAAGGTGGCGCTTGAGAAGTTCCAGTCCCAAATCGACGTTCTGGAAGAGCAAAAGCGCGAAGTCGAGACGGCGATTGAAGAACTCAAGCGCACCGTGGGCGTCGTGTCGATGATGCTCAAGGAAAAGTCGACCGGCTGACGAATCGTGATCGAGCGAAATGATGAGCGCGCGACGTCGGTGACTCGCGCGCTTTTTGTTATGGTCGCGCCGGTCGTTGAAACGGCTCTTGATCGGGAGGTCCACTTAGGGCCTCCATGCGCCGGACACGAGAGCGTTTTCAAGCTGATTGCATGAGATCAGCGCTCTCGATGTCTGATCTCGTATAATCCAAGGAGCCGGTTCCCACTTCCTGGGAGTATACTCCGGCAAGAGACAGGCGCGATGAACCGCTTTGCGGCCCTTTTGGATCGGCTCGCCTATGAGCCGCGGCGGCACGCCAAGCTCGCGCTGTTGGTGGATTACTTCCGCGCGACCCCCGATCCCGAGCGCGGCTACGCACTGGCGGCGATCACCGGGGGCCTAACGTTTCGCCATGCCAAGGCGGGCCTCGTGCGGGCATTGATCGCCGAACGGGTGGATCCGGACCTGTTTGGCTTTGCCTATGACTATGTGGGCGATCTCTCCGAGACCGTCGCACTGATGTGGCCAACCTCGCCGGTCGCGGCACCCCCAAGCGAGCTTCTCGCCCCAGCGGGCCACAATGCGCCCCGCGTCCCCTCGCTCACGCTGGTGGTTGAGGCGCTGCGCACGGCCGGCAAGGCGGAGTTGCCCCGCTTATTGGCCGGCTGGCTGGATCAGCTGGATGAGAATGGCCGCTGGGCCCTCCTGAAGCTGATCACCGGCGGCCTGCGCGTGGGCGTGTCGGCGCGGCTTGCCAAAACCGCGGTGGCGATGCTGGGCTCACTGCCCGCCGACGCGGTGGAGCTGGTGTGGCACGGGCTGTCACCGCCCTATGCGGAGTTGTTTGATTGGGTGGAAGGGCGCGGGCCGAAGCCGGCGTCGGAAGATCCCGCGCCGTTTCGCCCGCCAATGCTCGCCCATCCCATCGAGGATACCGACTTTGACAAGCTCGACGCGGCGGCGTTCGTCGGCGAGTGGAAGTGGGACGGCATCCGCGTGCAAGCGGTCAGCGCGCGCGACGGCGAGGGGCGGCGCGTGACACGGCTTTATTCACGCACCGGCGAGGAGATCACGGCGGCGTTTCCTGATCTCGTCGACGCGATCGCCTTCGACGGAGCGATCGACGGCGAACTCCTCATCCTAGATGAGGGCCGGGTGCAGCCGTTCAACATCTTACAGCAGCGGCTGAATCGGACGCAGGTGTCGGCGAAGCTCGTCAAAGCCTATCCGGCCCACATCCGCGCCTATGATCTCCTGGTCGAAGGCGGCGAGGATACGCGCGAGCTGCCGTTTACCGACCGCCGCCGTCGGCTGGAAGCGCTGGTGGCTGGGCACACGGGCGCGCGGCTCGATGTGTCGCCCTTGGTGGCCTTCACAAGCTGGGCGGAGGCCGCCGCGGCCCGATCGGATCCACGCACGGCGGGTGCGGGGCTCGACGCGGAGGCGATCGAGGGGCTGATGCTCAAGCGGCGCGAGGGACCGTATTTGCCGGGCCGGCCCAAGGGCGAATGGTTCAAGTGGAAGCGCGATCCCGACCTCATCGACGCGGTGCTGATGTATGCCCAGCGTGGGCACGGCAAACGGTCGAGCTTTTACTCCGACTATACGTTCGGGGTTTGGCGGGGTGAGGAGCTGGTGCCGGTCGGCAAGGCCTATTTCGGCTTCACCGATGATGAGCTGAAAGAAATTGACCGGTTTGTGCGCAAGCACACCGTCAACCGCTTCGGGCCGGTGCGCGAGGTGGCGCATGCGCCCGATCTTGGGCTTGTTTTCGAGGTGGCGTTTGAAGGGCTACAACGGTCGCCGCGGCACAAATCGGGACTGGCGATGCGGTTCCCGCGCATCCATCGCCTGCGCTTTGATAAGCGCCCCGCCGATGCCGACCGGATCGAGACGTTGGAAGCGCGGTTGCCGGCGGTTCAGTCGCCCATCAAAACGCGGCCTGGGAAGGCATAAATCGTGCCGTCACCACACAAATGGACCGTGAAACCGCGCTTGGCGAACAGCGGGCGAAACGCCGGGTCGAGCACATTGAGCCCGCCGGTATAGGCGCCGAAGGCCGGCAGAATGAGCCGCCGCTCGTCGCCAATGAAGCAGCGCCGCCGCACCGCGCGGGCCCGGGTCGGCACGCGGGCGGCCGGGTGCAGGTGGCCGGCCATCTCGCCCTCTCCGTCGGCGAGCGCCTCGCGCGGCCGCGGTTCATGGCGCAGGACGACGCGGCGGATGACGTGCTCGTCGACCACCTCGCCCCCCACATCGCCGGTGATGACGGGATCATGGTTGCCGGTGATCCATAAAAACGTGCGTCCGCCCATGATGTCGGCCAGCCGCGCCCGCGCCGCGTCGGAGAGCCGCTCGCCCCCCGTGCGATCGTGAAAGCCATCGCCCAACGAGACAATGAGGCGGGGATTGAGCCGATCAACCAAGGTCTTGAGCGCATTGAGCGTGGCGATCGTATCATAGGGCGGCAGGAACAAGCCGCGCGCGGCGTAGCTTGATCCCTTCTCCAAATGCAGGTCCGCGACGACCAAGGCCCGTTCGTCGGGCAGGAACACCGCCCCCTCCACCAACAGCTCGACGCGCTCGCCCGCCACGACGACCGCGCGCGGGCCGCGCTTCATCGCAGGGGTGGGCTCGGGATCAAGGGCGGGCATTGATGGGTCCAAGGTCCGAATCGCAGAGTGAAGACACGCTAGAGCGGGATCCCAATCAGGGGAAACCGGTTATTGGATAAAGATCGCGCGGCACCACAGACTGAGAGCGGGACCTCACGGCGCGGATACCGGGTGTTGGGATAAGGTGTCGCGCGATCCCAATCGCCAGACGCTCATCCCTGCCCCATCGCATCGCGGATAAGATCGTCTTCCGCTTCGCGCAACAGCGCTTCGGAGGCCTCGCCGGGCACCGGCTCCTTGCCGATCTCCAGCATCACCGGCACGGCAAGCGGTGAGATGCGATCCAGGTTCTTGTGCACGATCTTGCCTTTGATGCGGGCGAGCATGTGCGACAGGCGGCCAATATCGAGAAGGCCCGCCGATGCATCAGCCCAAGTCGCCTTCAGAAGCAGGTGATCGGGCTCGTGAGTGCGCAAAACGTCATAAATGAGATCGGTGGATACCGTCACTTGTCGACCGGTTTTTTCCTGGCCGGGATGGCGCCGTTCGATGAGGCCGGCAATGACCGCGCAGTAGCGGAACGTGCGCTTCAACAGGAAGCTGTCGGCCATCCAGGCTTCCAGGTCGTCGCCCAACATATCCTCGTCGAACAGGGCGGCGAGCGCACCGGGGTGACGGGCAAACGCGGTCCCCATGTCTGACGCGCCCCAGATGCCGAGCGCATAGTCCGACGCGGTGAACCCCATCGGCTTCAGCCGCAGCCGCTCCAGCCGGCGGGTCAACAGCATGCCCAGGGTTTGGTGCGCCAGCCGCCCCTCGAAGGGATAGGCGACCAGATAGAAGCGATTGGCGCGTGGGAAGGTCTCAACCAACAGCTCCTCGCGCTTGGGCAGAATCGAGCGCAGGCGCTGAATATCGAGCCACTCGCGCACCTGATCGGGCAGGCGCGACCAGGTCTCCGGATCAGCCAGCATGCCGCGAACCCGGTCGGCGAGATACGTCGAGAGCGGGAACTTACCACCCGCATAGGCAGGCACCTTGGGGGTGTCGTCCTTGGTGCGTGAGACGATCGCCTCGTTCTCGCGCATGCCCTCAAAACGGAGGATTTCGCCAGCGAACATAAAGGTGTCGCGCGGCGATAGCGTCTCGAAGAAATACTCCTCCAGCTCACCAAGCACCCGCCCGCCGCGACCCAAACGGCCTGAAGCGCCGCGGGCGGCGAGCCGCACCTTGACCATCGGCATCTCGACGATGGTGCCGATGTTAAGCCGATATTGCTGCGCGAACCGCGGGTGGCTCAGCCGCCAGTAGCCCTCGGCGGTAAGCCGGATTTTGGCGAAGCGCTCATAGCTCTTGAGCGCATATCCCCCCGTTGCCACGAAGGCGATCGCCTGATCGAAGGTTTCGCGTTCCAAGGCTCGGTAGGGATAAGCGGACGTGATTTCATCAAACAGATCATCGGGCTGGAACGGCGCCGCGCAGGCCATGCCGAGGACGTGCTGAGCCAGCACATCAAGCGCGCCGGGGCGGATCGGCGGGGTGTCCTGGTCGCCAATATAATTGGCATCAAGAGCGGCCTGGCACTCCATCACCTCAAATCGGTTGGACGGCACCAACAGCGCGCGGGACGGCTCGTCCATGCGGTGATTGGCGCGGCCAATGCGCTGGGCGAGCCGCGAAGCGCCCTTGGGCGCGCCAACGGAGATGACCAGATCGACGTCACCCCAGTCGATGCCCAAATCCAAGGTGGAGGTGGCAACCACCGCCTTCAGCTGCCCCGCCGCCATGGCCGCCTCGACGCGGCGGCGCTGTGAGACATCCAGCGAGCCGTGATGAAGCGCGATGGGGAGGTTATCCTCATTGGCGCGCCACAGTTCTTGAAAGACCCATTCGGCCTGGCTGCGGGTATTGACGAAAACAAGCGCCATGCGCGCAGCACTCAACGCCCGATAGATCGCCGGGATGGCGTGACCTGCCCGGTGGCCAGCCCATGGGATGCGATCCTCGGTTTCCAAGATCGAGATATGTGGCGGCGCGCCGCCGGTGACGGTGACAAGATCGGCCAACCCGCGCGGATCGCCCGACGCCCCCAAGTAACCGCGCAAATCATCAGGATTGGCCACCGTGGCGGACAGCCCCACGAGGCGCACCTGGGGCGCCAGCCGTTTCAGCCGGGCTAGCCCCAACGCCAGAAGGTCGCCGCGCTTTGAGGTGACGAGCGCGTGGAGCTCATCAAGCACAATAGTGTCGAGGTCTTGGAACAGCGTGTCGGCCTCGCGACTTGCGATCAACAGCGCGAGCTGTTCCGGGGTGGTCATGAGGATATCGGGCGGATCAGTCTTCTGGCGCTGACGTTTGTGGGCGGAGGTATCGCCCGTGCGCGTCTCGACCCGGATCGGTAAGGCCATGTCGGCGATGGGGGCCTCGACATTGCGGGCAACGTCTACGGCCAGGGCCTTGAGCGGTGAGATGTAGAGCGTGTGCAGTCCGCGCCGCCGCATGCCACGACCGCTCGCCACCAGCCGCCCGGCGGCGCGCCCGGCGGGGCGGGTGAGCGCGATCAGGCTCGGCAGGAAGCCCGACAGCGTCTTGCCTGCGCCGGTTGGTGCGACCAGAAGAACCGAACGGCGCGCCGCTGCCTTAGCGACCAGTTCGATCTGATGGGGTCGCGGCGCCCAACCGCGCGCGGCGAACCAGCCGTCGAACGGGGCGGGAATGAGATCCGACTCAAGGGGCGCGACAAGATCAAGCATCACCGTCAGCTTAGCAAAAATCCGCTGGCGCGGCGTCTCAGCGGACGACCATGAAGTGCCCCTGGCATCCGCCCAAACGCAAACCGCCCCGGCGGTGAACCGGGGCGGCGCAGGGAGCTTAAGTGGTGAGTTCAGTAGCCCGACGGCGGGCAGCCATAGCGCTCGCAATGCTTGCGATAGGCCCGCTGACGGTCGCTAATGGCGCGCAAGCGATCTTCCGGAGCAACATCGGCAGCGCGACGCGGGGCGCGATACGGCTTGCCAGCGTAGGGGTAGTTCTCATACCCATCGCGGTACCGGTTGATCGGCCGATAGCGATAATCGGGCTGCGCGTAATCATACGGCGGCTGCGCCTGATACCCACCATAATAGTAAGGCTGCGGGCGGGGACGATAGCGCTTGCGATAGATCGGGTTGCCGTATTCGTCGTAGCCAACCAGCTGCGCGCCACCGTAGCCATCGCCGTCATAATACCGGTCACGGCCGGAGTTCGCCGCGCCCGCGATGATCGCGCCAGCGGCGAGGCCGATGATGCCGGCCGCGATGGCGGCACCCGGATCCACGCCACGATACTTCTTGCGATATTGGCCGGCGTCGGCGGTAACGGCGCTGGTGAGCACCATCGTCGCGGCCAAGGCGGAAAGGAAAAGCTTCTTCATGGCTGTCTCCACGGGTGCTTCATACGAGAAGCACTTTCGGATATACTCTATGCCACGTCGCATGTATCGGTTCGCTGAGTGGCTTGTTCATCTTTCGTTAATATTGCCGTCAGCGCCAAAGGCATGACGTGGCACCCAACCCTCTGCCAGAAGGCGACCGGGGTCAACAACCAGCGGCTCGGCGATACGCCGATAGAGTTCGCCCTTACGCAGCATCCGCAGCAGCGCACCGATTATGACGGGCGGAACCGGGACCTGCACCGGCACTCGCCCCTGCTGGCGAGCGAGAATGGCGTGCATCTGAGCCAAGGACAGCGGCGTGGGGTCGGCGGCGATGTAAAGCCGGTGCGCCGGGCGCGGCAAAGCGGCCAGAAGCGCGAGCGCTGAGACGAGATCAGCGCGGGCAATCACCGAGCGTGGGGCCCGAATAGCGCCAATGGGCAGCGCAAGGGGCCAAGCGGCGACGCGGGCAAGGCTTGCCAGATTGCCCTTGGCGCCGGGCCCATGCACCAACACGGGCCGTACGCTGATCGCGTCAAGCCCCGCCATTGCCGCGAGCGCCTCTTCCGCAGCGCGCTTTGAGCGGCCATAGGCATCAACAGGCGCGGGCGGTGTCGTCTCGTCGATTACGTTCGGACACGACGGGCCGATCTGTGCGCGGATGGATGAGACGAACACGAACCGCGCGCCGGCGTCGCGCGCCGCGGTGGCCAAGGCCAGGGTCGCCTCGGTGTTGATCGCGCGGTAGGGCGCGTCGCCCAGAGCTTTGTCTTGGTGGGCGAGCCCGGCGGCGTGGATGACCACATCGCAGCCCTCGACGGCGCGGCGGGCATCGGCTGGCCGGGCGGCGAAGATCGAGAGGTCGCCAAGCGCGACCGCATCAGAGGCCCCCTCGACCGGGCGGCCATCCCGGGTGGCCGCGCGGACACGCCAGCCATCCGCGGCAAGGGCCGGCACCAGAGCTTGGCCGACGAAGCCGGTCGCGCCGGTCACCAGCGCGCGGCGCATCATCGCCGCCTCGCAAAGCGGGCGCATAAGGCGGCGGTGAGCGCGAGGCCGAGAGCGGTTACAACGGCATCAGCCCACGGTGCGGCGACCGCGACGGTGACAGCGGCGAGCGCCGCAAGCCCGACATTGAGCGCGAACACATGGGTGGAGACCTCAAGGGCCGTGAAACCATTGTCGGTGGCTT
>CALSBD010000011.1:0-17136 GCA_943373055.1 Rhizobium sp. Q54 | reverse complement strand
TCGATCATCACCGCCGTGCGGCTGTCGATCACGCCATCCATGAAGAGCTTCACCGTGCCCGACGACAGCCAGTCGTCCTGGTAGCGCGCGGCCATCGCGGACGCCTTCTCCAGCATCGCGAGGTCCATGGTGTTCTTGAAGTGAAACGGGATGCGACACCGCGCGGTGAGGTCGCCGGCGGCGCGGATGTCGTCGAGTAGCTCCAGCGTATAGAGATTGCCGTCCATATTCTGGATCGACGTGATGCCATGACGTGCCGCGTGGGCCAGACCGCGGCGCATCACCTCCAGATCCGCCGCGCGCTCGGCCGGTGTGGGCGCGGGATCGGGCTCCCCTCCGGTCTGCAATCCAAGCCGCGCGCGATGTCCACCGGCAGCCCGCACGATCGGATCGAACGCTTCCATCTCGCGCAGCTCGCCCAAGGCGAGCCCATCTGGCCCCATGACAATCTCGTTGCCGGGCCCCAGCTGCCGTCCATGGAGAAGGCCCGTCGCCATCAGTGCGGCGGTGTTGGCCCACATGGTGTGGTGGTCAGAGGCGACCATGGCAAACGGTCGGTCGGGCACGATTTGATCGAGGTGGTGCCGCGTGATCGGCTGGCCGGGGCCGAGCAACGCATAGTCCGCCGCCTGCGCCATCAACACCGGATCGCGGGGCCGGACCGCCGCATAGGCCGTGACGGCCCGGGCGAGTGCCTCCAGCCCATGCACGCCGGCGAGCGAGAGATGATCAAGCTCCGCCGCTCCCGTAAAAAGATGCATGTGGGCTTCATTAAACCCGGGCACCACGCTCGCCCCGCTGGCATCAATCACCCGGGTCGCTGGCTCGCGATGCTCTAGGATCGCGGCCGTATCGCCAACCGCCACGATCCGCTCTCCCTGGATCGCCACCGCGCCGGCCATTGGCCGCGCCGGGTCAAGCGTGGTGACGCGGGCATTCGTGATGATGAGATCGGCAGCAGGCATGAGGCGAGGTCTCCGGGGCTGCGCGATCGGATCAATGGAGCGGTGAACCGTCAAGTCGTTCGGCTTAGGTCAGCTTGAGCAAACATGAGGGCCACGCAGGACCATGTCGAAGTGACTGCTTATGGCGAGAGACTTGGAGAGACACAAAATCGCACGTAAATAAGTTGCACTATGAAGTCGAAAATAAAATAATGGTTGCAGAAGGTTTGCGTTCATTCTCCTTTTTTGCAACCGTCGCCAACCCAGCGATCATATGGAGGCGTGGAGATGCGTGATCCGTCTACCTTTCGAGCCGTCTATGACGATGATGCTGATGTTTTGTACATCACGCAGCCAGGTCTTGCGGCCGAGCGCGGTGTTGAAGACCGCAACGGCATCATTTGGCGCTACGATGCGATGGGCCATTTGGTTGGGGCAACCGTGATTGGAATGAAGGATCGCTGGACCGATGATCGCTCTGGATTGGCCACGGTTCTGACGGAAATAGTCGGACCTCGAAACGCGGTCGCCTACGTTACGTCCGCCTTCGCCGCCGCTGTTGCGTAATTGCAGCCAGCTCCGCCCGGATCGAAGCCGGATCAAGCGCTGAAAGAATCAGCAATATTTATTCAGTCTTCAAAAGCTATCCTACAATATATAAAAGCCTTCGGCATGATTGTCCCTTCTCTCCTTGTGGGAGGAGGTGCCCCGAAGGGGCGGATGAGGGGTGGCGTTCGCCAAAATCATCGCTGTCGTTTGTCGCTCCTCCTCATCCGTCGCTTCGCGACACCTTCTCCCGCGAGGGGAGAAGGGGGAATATGTCATAAAGATTCGAGTCTAATTGGTAGCCTCTACTAAAGCGCCCAAGTCTCATCTCCTCTGTGCCACATCCCGCCTGCCTATCGGCGCCGCGTGGAAAGCCGTTGAAATCGTCCCGTGAAACCCCTGAAATGAGCAACGGCCAACGCCCGTTGAAATTCAAGCTACGCCACCCCTGGAGCCGCATCCCCCATGAAAACCGTCTTCTCGCCGCTGCACGCCGGTCATGCTGATCAATTGGAACTTGTGTCGGGCGAGCTGGTGCCCGGCTTTGAGAAGCCGTCGCGGGCGCGGTATATTCATGATCGGGTTGTGGAGGTGAAGCTCGGGCCGATCCTGGCGCCGACCGGTCATGCGCTTGATGCCGCCAAGCGGGTGCACCGCGCCGACTATGTCGATTTCCTGCCCACCGTCTGGCCGCTATGGACCGCGACCGGGCGGACGACAACCGCGCTGCCGTTCACTTGGCCCACGCGCGGCCTGCGCGGCGATGCCCGGCCCGAGGCGATTGAGGCGCTGCTTGGCTACTATTCATTCGATGGCGGCGCCGGCTTCGTGGCGGGCACGTGGGAGGCGATCAAGTCGTCTTATGACGTCGCCTTGACCGGGGTTGATCTCGTCAAGGCCGGCGAGCGCGCCGCCTTCGCACTGTGCCGTCCTCCCGGCCACCACGCGGGCGCGGGCTTCATGGGTGGCTACTGCTATTTGAACAATGCGGCCATCGCCGCTCAGGCCTTTCTTGATCAGGGCGCCAAGCGCGTCACGGTGTTGGATGTCGACTATCACCACGGCAACGGCACGCAGGAGATTTTCTATCGCCGCGCCGACGTGCAAGTGATCAACCTGCATGGCGATCCCAAGACCGAGTACCCGTTCTTCCTCGGCCATGCCGACGAGCGCGGCGAGGGCGCCGGTGAAGGGTTCAATCTCAATTATCCCATGCCGTTCGGCACCGCCTATGACACGTGGGGCGCGGCGCTGGACGACGCGTGCCAAAAGCTCGCCGCCTACGCGCCTGATGTCGTGGTCGTTTCGCTCGGCGTTGATACCTTTGAGAAGGACCCAATCAGCCGCTTTAAGCTGACCACGCCGGATTATCCCAAAATCGGCCGCCGCATTGCCGCGCTCGGCCTGCCCACCTTGTTTGTCATGGAGGGCGGCTACGCGGTGGAAGAAATCGGGCTCAACGCGGTGGGTGTGTTGACCGGCTTTGAGGACGCGTGACATGACGCGAACCGTCACCTTAGGCGTGGTCCAGTTCGCCTGTAGCGATGATGTCGACGCCAACGTCGCGACCGCCAGCCGGCTCATCCGTGCGGCGGCGGGGCAGGGGGCCAACCTTGTGCTCGTGCAGGAGCTGTTTGAGGGGCTTTACTTCTGCCAGGAAGAAAAGGCCGCACACTTCGCTCGCGCGCGTCCGTTGGAAGCCGATCACCCGACCCTGAAAGCGATGTCAGCGCTCGCCGCCGAGCTCGGCGTCGTCGTCCCGGTTTCGCTGTTCGAGCGCAAGAACCAGGCATTTTACAATTCCGTCGTGCTCATGGATGCCGACGGCCGCTCGCGCGGGGTCTATCGCAAATCGCACATCCCCGATGGGCCGGGCTATGAGGAGAAGTTTTATTTCCGCCCCGGCGACACCGGCTTCAAGGCGTTTGACACCCGGTTCGGCCGCATCGGCGTCGGCATTTGCTGGGACCAATGGTTTCCCGAATGCGCGCGTGCCATGGCGCTGCAAGGCGCCGAACTCCTGCTTTATCCGACCGCCATCGGCTCCGAGCCCGGGCAACCGGATTTTGATTCCATGGAGCACTGGCGCATCACCATGCGTGGCCATGCCGGCGCCAATCTGATGCCGGTCGCCGCCGCTAACCGGATCGGCACCGAAGTCGTCGGCGGTTTGAGCCAGACCTTCTATGGCTCGTCCTTCATCGCCGGGCCGACCGGCACCCTCGATGCCGCATTGAGCCGCACCGAGGAGGGCGTGATCGTTGCCAGCTATGATCTCGACGCGCTTGCCACGTCGCGCGCGGCCTGGGGCCTGTTCCGCGATCGGCGGCCCGATCTCTACGGACCGCTGATGACGGCGGACGGTACTTCGCCGACTTAATACACGCTCTCGCTTTTCGCCGGGCCCAGATCCACCCCGCGCAGCGCGGCCAAGTATTCCCGCCCGCGCGTCATCATCATCGCGAGGTCGGAAGCAACCGCTGTGAAGGTGAAGCCATAGCGCAGGAAGTCGGTCACCATCGCCGGTGTTGGCCCGACAATGCCGATCGGCTTTCCCAGCGACCGGGCGGTTGCGGCGGCATTTTTCAGCGCCTCCTGCACCTCGGCACGGCCGATCTCGCCGATGAAGCCGAGCGCGCCCGAAAGGTCCCCCGGCCCGACGAACAGCGCGTCGACGCCCGGCACCGCGGCGATCTCGGCCATGCGGGCGATCGCGCCGGGGGTCTCTAGCTGCACGATCACGCACATCTCGTCGTTCGCCGTCTTGAGATAATCGCCCGCCGTGCCGAACCGGCTTGCCCGCGTCATCGCCGCGATGCCGCGCACGCCGTCCGGCGGATAGCGCGTGGAGGCGACCGCCGCGCGGGCCTCCTCGGCGGTCTCGACAAACGGCACCATCACCGTTTGCGCGCCCATATCCAGAATACGCTTCATGGTGACCGCGTCATTCCACGGCAGCCGCACCACCGGGCTCGCCGGCGTGTTGCCAACCGCCTGCAACAGCTGGAACGTCTGGCCGAGATCGATCGGCACGTGCTCGGTGTCGACGACGAGGAAGTCATAGCCGGCGTGGCCCATGCCCTCGGCGGCCTGGGTGGAGCCGGTCATTAGCCAGGTGCCAAAGAGCGTGCGGCCGGACACGAGGCCGGCTTTGAAGGCGTTGACGGGGGCGGGCATCTAAAAAATCTCCGGTTCGGCGATCGGTCCGCCACGTTCAAGGAAATCAAAGTCGCAGCCCTTATCGGCCTGCTGGATATGCGCCTCCAAGAGCGTGCCATAGCCGCGCGGGAAGCGCGGCGGCGGCGGCACCCATGCGGCGCGCCGGCGCGCGAGCGTCTCGTCGTCGACCAGGAGATCAATCCGCCGCCCCGGCACATCAAGCGCGATTAAGTCGCCATCCTCGACGAAGGCGAGTGGCCCACCAACGCGGCTTTCGGGGGCGACATGAAGAACACACGTTCCATAGTGGGTGCCCGACATGCGGGCGTCCGACACCCGGACCATGTCGCGCACGCCCTTGGCCAATAGCTTCTTGGGGATCGGCAGCGCGCCCCATTCGGGCATGCCGGGGCCGCCCTTGGGGCCGGCGTCCTTCAGCACGATCACCGACGTCTCATCAATGTCGAGGTCGGGATCGTCGATCCGCTTGGTCAGGTCGGCGTGGTTCTTGAACGTGACCGCCCGGCCGGTATGGACGAGAAGCGTGGGGTCCGCCGCCGACACCTTCATCACCGCGCCGTCGGGAGCAAGCGACCCGGTCATCACCGCAATCGCCTCACCCTTTTGCACCGGGCGATCAAGCGGGCGGATCACATCGTCATCGAGCACCTGAGCGCCCTGGATTGCCTCGCCAATCGGCTTTCCGGTCACCGTCATCGCGGTCAGATCGAGCCGATCCGCGATGCGCGATTGCAGCGCAGGCAAGCCGCCGGCGAAGAAGAAATCCTCCATCAAATTGTCGCCGGCCGGGAACACATTGGCGAGCACCGGCGTCAGTCGGCCGACCCGGTCATAATCGGCAAGCGTGAGCGGATGGCCCGCCCGGCGCGATAGCGCCGTCAAATGGACGACCGCGTTGGTTGAGCCGCCGAGCGCCATCAATACGTGAAGCGCATTTTCAAACGAGCCGCGTGAGAGAATATCCGACGGCTTCAAGTCGTCCGCGATCATCGCCACGATCCGCTCACCGCAGTCGGTTGCCATCCGCACGTGGCCGGAATCCGCGGCTGGGATCGAGGTGGCGCCGGGCAAACAAAACCCCAACGTCTCGGCGATCGACGTCATGGTCGAGGCGGTGCCCATCGTGTTGCAGGTGCCGTGCGAGCGCGTCATCGGCGTCTCGAGCGCCACCCACTCCTCCGGGCTGATCGTTTTCGCGCGGTATTCATCCCAGTATTTGCGGGTGTGCGTGCCGGCACCCACCTTTTGGCCGCGCCAGCGCCCGTTCGACATCGGCCCCGCCGGGCAGTAAATCACCGGCAGGTCCATCGAGATCGCGCCCATCAACAGGCCCGGCGTGGTCTTGTCGCAGCCGCCCAAAAGCACGGCACCGTCAACCGGGTGTTGGCGAAGCAGCTCTTCGGCCTCCATCGCCAGCATGTTGCGGTACATCATGGTGGTCGGCTTGACGATCACTTCGCCCAGCGACAGCGCGGGCAATTCCACAGGAAATCCACCGGCTTTCCACACCCCGCGCTTCACCGCTTCCGCCCGATCGCGCAGGTGCGCGTGGCAAGGCGACAGCTCCGACCAGGTGTTGAGGATCGCCACCACGGGCCGGCCAACAAAGTCCTGCCGTCGATAGCCCTGCTGCTGCATGC
The DNA here is from genome assembly GCA_943373055.1 of Rhizobium sp. Q54. Taxonomy (GTDB): domain Bacteria; phylum Pseudomonadota; class Alphaproteobacteria; order Rhizobiales; family Ancalomicrobiaceae; genus CALSBD01. Next base: position 10,826 of record CALSBD010000011.1, on the reverse strand, counting down.
GCTGCCGATGCGCGAACGCCCGCATATTGTCCGGCTCAAACCACCGCCGCGACCTCAAGTCCTCCGGCCGCTTGCCCCCCGCCATGCTGTGTCCTCCTCGCGCGACCGGTTCGCCCGGCGTCGTGTTCTGGTGACACTAGCCAAGGCGAGGCGTGAGGGGAATGGGGGTTAGGCGGGGGTCAAAAAGGGCGGTCGCTGATTATGGAGTGACCCAAAGTATCTTGACGATCTGATTTGAAGGGCCGGATGAACGCGAACGGATTGATAGTGATCGGGGTTCGGGAGCTCAGGTCGCGCCTCGGTGAGCGCTCTGGCAAGCAACGCTTGTAAGTATCGACCAAGCCTCCTCGTTCTAACCGTTTCTCAATTCGGCATCGCCCGCAAACAAGGCCAAAAGCCGTTAGTATTGGTACACCAGCAGTGAGATCGCTACAAAAACAGGTCCGATCACACCAAGCGTCGGCAAGATGTATGTTTGCGGTGTTGCTAAAAGAGCCTTGCTGGGGGCGACTGGCGGATAGATAACGTCAACAGTGTCGCCGACGTTCAATGTTAACCCGCCGATCCAAATCGGCACTTGGTGCGTTTGTCCTGACGTATCTACAAAGCGAACGACCGGATGGTAGGTGTTGTCTGTTAGGGCCTGCTTGGCGACCACCGTGGCCTGAGCCTTGTACCCAGATACCCGCAGCGTCCAGGCCTCAAAGAGCCTCCACGCGCTTGCAATCGCAACCACCGTCAGGAACCCGAGTGCAAGAGAGGTCAGCATCACGATCCTGGCTGCGCTTGTGTCACATGGGATCAGCTTGTTTACACGGGTCGATATTCAAGACGTTCAAAAATACGTCTCCAAAATGATAGTACGATCTTGCACGACTGCTTTCCAGCTATCGGAGCGAGAAAGATCGTGACGCCGTCCGGTCGACCATATTTTCTCATCAAACCAATCTAAGTTGATAAATACATTGCCTGAATGCCGAACAGACCCGTTCGATTGAAACGAGTGCCGGGGCTCGATCACTGTTTGAAAGCGTTCGTTAGAGCATAATCCCCGGAAGTGGAAACCGGTTCCGGGAAGAGATGAGGCGAAATCTGAAATTTAGAGCGCCGATCTGATGCAATCAGATCGAAATGCGCTCTAGAGATAGGCTCCATGATCGAGCCGGTCCAAGATATTTAAGGCTTCGGGTGTTCGACCGCCCGCGACCACCGCTAAGGCTCGTGCTCCATCGAGCTGGGGGTGCGGTTCTGTAAGCCATAACCGAATTGCGTCTGGCCATTACTATTGGGAAAGTCTCAGTATCAGGGTCACGAGGTCCCGGATAGTTTGCTCCTTTTCACCAGTTGAGCTTTGATGCCCACTTCGCCAATTCGACACCGTACCAGCATCAAACCCCACATCGCTTTCGATGTCAGAATCCAACAACAAATACTTATCAGTGATTCGGCGAAGCAAATCAGCTATAAATTGCAGACGATCAGAAACGGGAGCGAGATAGGGTCCTTTCATGGTAATGCATACCTTGGTGGGTGCGATCTTCATCTTTGATAGGGCGATTCAATCTTAAAGAGAAATCAAGTTCACATACTCGCCTTTAAAGATGACGTCGGTTTTGAGCTGTTCACGCCCTTCCTCCTCCCAAGGTGCGCTAGCACCGCGGTTGGGCATGCCTATATGATGGTGAGACTTTCTCAGCCGGACCGGCAGGAGCCATCCCATGAGCCTCGCTATGGACACCACCAAGGACATCCTCGCCATCGCCGAAACGTGGCGGCGCGCGGGCAAGGGGGTGGCGATTGCGACCGTGGTGGAGACGTGGGGCTCGGCGCCGCGTCCCGTCGGCTCGCATCTCGTCATCGACGAGGACGGCCTGTTCGAAGGCTCGGTGTCGGGCGGCTGCGTGGAGGGTGCGGTGGTGACGGAAGCGGTCGACGTCATTGCCGATGGCAAGGCGCGGCTTCTTGAGTTTGGTGTCGCCGACGAAACCGCCTGGCGCGTCGGCCTCTCGTGCGGCGGCCGCATCGCCGTTTATGTTGAACGGGTCGGGTGAGCAATCATGGATCTCGTGCTCTTAAGCCGGCTCAATGCTGCCCGTGCCGCCCGCCGCGCGGCGCTTCTGGTCACGCCGATGCAGGGCGGCGCGCAGCGGCTCATCGAAGCGGACGCGCTGGATCCGGCGGATCCCTTGAGCGCAACGGCCGCCGAGCGGTTTCGCACCGGCAAGTCGGGTCTTGTTGAGACCGACGCCGGCCGCGTGTTCCTCACCGTCCACGTGCCGCCGCCGCGTATTGTCGTCATTGGCGCCGTCCATATCTCGCAGGCCTTAGCGCCGATCGCGGCGATCGCCGGTTTTGATTGCACGGTGATTGACCCGCGCACCGCGTTTGCCGCCGACGAGCGCTTCTCCGGCGTGGCACTCCACCCCGCCTGGCCGCAAGACGTCATCCCGTCCGCCGTGCGGCTTGATGCCTTCACCGCGCTGGCCGCGGTCACCCATGATCCCAAGATCGACGACTGGCCAATTGCCGAGGCGCTCAAGGCCGGCTGCTTTTATGTTGGCGCGCTCGGCAGCCGCAAGACGCACGCCAAGCGGCTCGATCGGTTGGCGGCGCTGGGCGTGAGCGCGGAACAGCTCGCCAAGATCGCCGCGCCGATTGGGCTTGATATTGGCGCGCAGTCCCCCGCCGAGATCGCCGTGGCCGTCATGGGCCAGATCATCGCCGCCTTGCGTCAACCCAGCGGCAAGGGGCAAGCGGTCGGCGGTGCGGCGCGCGCGGAGGAACCCGCGTGAGGTTTGGCTCCACCCCCGTGGCCGCGGCCGTGGGCGGCATTGTCGCCCACGCAGTCGGTGTTGACGGTCGCCTGTTGAAGAAGGGTCACGTGGTCACACCCGCTGATGTGGCCGCTCTGGAGGCCGCCGGCGTGCGCGACATCGTCGTCGCCCACATCGAAGCGGAGGATTGCCACGAGGACGAGGCGGCGCGCCGCTTGGCCGACCGGCTTGTGGGTCCCACCGTGCGCCGCGATCCCGCCGCCACCGGCCGCGCCAATCTTTTCGCCGAGGTCGCCGGCCTGTTGGAGATCAATGCCGACGCGATCCACCGGCTCAACCTGATTGACCCGGGCATCACCGTGGCCACCTTGCCGCCGCTGTCCGCTGTTGAGGCTGGGCGGATGATCGCGACCGTCAAGATTATCCCGTTCGCCGTGCCGACCGCCGCGGTTGAGGCGGCCGCTCGGATCGCCAATGAGCAGCTCCTCACCGTGCGGCCGTTCCGGCCCCACAAGGTGGCGGTGATTTCGACGCTTCTGCCCACCTTGAAGCCGACCGTGGTCGACAAGACCTTGCGCGTTCTCGCCGAGCGCCTCGCGCCATCAGGCTCCTCGATCGCGCTGGATCGACGCTGCCTGCATGACACGGTGCGGGTGGCTGGCGAGATCGCTGCGGCGGTGCGCGGTGGCGCCGACCTGGTCGTCGTGTTCGGCGCCTCGGCGGTGGTGGATCGGGGGGATGTGGTGCCCAGCGCCATTGAAGCGGCCGGCGGCGAGATCATTCACGTCGGCATGCCGGTCGATCCGGGGAATTTGCTGGTGATCGGCCAGCTTGACGGCGTCTGGGTGCTCGGCGCGCCCGGCTGCGCGCGCAGCCCGAAGGAGAACGGCTTTGACTGGGTGCTCGCGCGCCTGCTCGCCGGCCTTGCCGTCACGCCCGAGGACATCATGGGAATGGGCGTTGGAGGGCTCTTGATGGAAATCGTCTCTCGTCCTCAGCCGCGCGAGGCGGTGCATCGCACGCTCCCCGAAGGCGCCGGCCCGGTGGCCGCGCTTGTGCTCGCTGCCGGTCGCTCAAGTCGCACCGGCGGACCCAACAAGTTGCTCGCCACTTTGGATGGTAAACCCTTGGTGCGCCACGTGGTCGAAGCCGCGCTTGCAAGTGCGGTGTCCGGCGTCACGGTTGTCACCGGTCACATGGCCGATCGCATTGAGGCGGCCCTCACCGGCCTGCCGGTGCGCTTTGTCCACAATCCTGATTATGCGGCAGGCCTGTCCACTTCGCTCAAGACCGGCATCGCGGCTCTGCCGGAGACGGCCGCGGCGACGATCGTGCTGTTGGCCGACATGCCGCGTGTTGAGGCCGAGGCGATCAATGCGCTCGTTGCCGCCTTTGATCCTGATCGAGGCACCCACGTGGTGGTGCCCACGTTTGAGGGGCGACGGGGTAACCCGGTTCTGTGGTCGCGCCGCTTCTTCGAGGCGCTTGCCGCCATCCAGGGCGATGTGGGCGCGCGCCACCTGATTGGCGAGAACGCGGCGGTGGTCACCGAGGTGGAGCTGGGCCCGGCGGTGGCGCTTGATCTTGATACCCGCGAAGCGCTTTCGGCCGCGGGCGCGGTGATCGTGGAGTGAGCCGCGCGCTCGCTTATTGCCGCGTCGCGTCGATATCCACCGTGTCGAGATTGAGCGCGGCGGCGAGCAGCGCGCGGGTGTAGGGCGTCTTGGGATCGCTGAAGATGTCCTTCGCCGGCCCTTGTTCGACCACCTTGCCGTCTTTCATCACCACCACGTCATTGGCGAGCGCGCGCACAACCTTCAGATCGTGGGAAATGAACAAATAGGCGAGCCCGTGGCGCGCCTGAAGATCGCGCAACAGATCAACGACCTGCGCCTGCACGGACATGTCGAGCGCCGAGGTCGGCTCGTCGAGCATGACGAACTTCGGCTCCAGGATCATCGCCCGCGCGATCGCGATGCGCTGCCGCTGCCCGCCGGAAAACTCATGCGGATAACGGTGCCGGGTTTCCGGATCGAGGCCCACCTCGGTCAGCACGCGCACCACCTTAGCGTCGCGTTCCTCTGACGTTAGCCCCGGCTCGTGGACGGCCAGACCCTCGGCAATGATCTCACCCACCGACATGCGCGGGCTCAGCGACCCGAACGGGTCCTGGAACACGATCTGCATATCGCGCCGCAGCGGCCGGATTTCATCCGACTTCAACCCGTCGATCGCCTTGCCCAGCACCACAACCCGGCCCTTTGACGAGATGAGCCGCAAGAGCGCAAGGCCAAGCGTCGTCTTGCCCGAGCCCGATTCGCCCACCACGCCGACCGTCTGGCCTTCGCGGATGGCGACCGAGACACCGTCGACCGCCTTGATGTGGCCGACCGTGCGCTGGAAGAAGCCGCGCTTGATGGGGAACCAGACCTTCAGGTCTTGAACCTGTGCCACCACGCGCTTGGAGGGATCCGACACCGGCGGCTCCCCCTTGGGCTCGGCGGCAAGCAGATGGCGGGTGTAGGGATGTTGCGGGTTGGCGAAAATCTCCGCCGTCGGCCCATGCTCGACAATCTTGCCCTTGGTCATCACACAGACCCGGTCGGCAATCTTGCGCACGATGCCCAAATCATGGGTGATAAACAGGATCGCCATCCCCATGCGGCCTTGCAGCTCTTTCATGAGTGCCAGGATCTGCGCCTGCACGGTCACGTCGAGTGCGGTGGTCGGCTCGTCGGCGATCAAGAGCTCGGGCTCGTTGGCGAGCGCCATGGCGATCATCACGCGCTGGCGCTGGCCGCCCGACAGCTGGTGCGGATAGGCATCAAGCCGCTTCTCGGGCTGTTGGATGCCCACTTGCTGCAACAGCTCCAGCACCCGCGCGCGCGCCGCGGTGCCCGACAGGCCGCGATGCAGATTGAGAACTTCGGTGATCTGCCGCTCCACAGTATGGAGCGGATTGAGCGAGGTCATCGGCTCTTGAAACACCATGGTGATGTCGTTGCCGCGCACCCGGCGTAGGTCCTCTTCCGAAGCCTTCAAAAGATCGCGACCTTGAAACAGCACCTCGCCCTTGGGGTGGCTCGCCGCCGGATAGGGCAAGAGTTTGGGGATCGACAGCGCGGTGACCGACTTGCCCGATCCCGATTCGCCCACCAGCGCGACCGTCTCGCCGCGCGCGATATCAAACGAGACGCCGCCCACCGCCACGGTTTCCTTGCCCGACTGGCGAAAATGAACGTGGAGATCGCGGATCGACAGGAGCGGAGCGGTCATTGATCCTCGTGCGGCGCCGTGAGTTTCGGGCGCGGATTCGCGCGCCCTCACCTTGGCCGATGACCGCGTGCGCCGCAACGACAACCTATCGCGCGCCCACGGCTCGACCTTGCGGATAGATTGGAAGGGCTCTAAGTCTTTTCCATGTCCCGATGCTCGCTTGGCCCCGAGCATCGCCCGCACGGCCCGGCCTGATCGATCGACGCGATTGGCGATCAGCGCGCGAGCCGACGAAGACGGGGTGGACATCCCTTGGCACGATGAAACCGTCATTCCCGTCGATCGACCGCAGGGTCGTCGCGCGGGCCGATGTGAATTTGGCAAAGGAGGTCCCCATGAAGGGCGACAGCAAGGTCATTGACTATCTCAACCGTGGTCTGCGCAGTGAATTGACCGCCGTCAGCCAGTATTGGCTACATTATCGCATGCTCGACAATTGGGGCTATAAAGACCTCGCCAAGTTCTGGCGTAAGGAATCGATCGAGGAAATGGAGCACGCCGACAAGTTCATCGCGCGCATCCTGTTCCTGGAAGGCCACCCCAATTTGCAGGTGCTGGATCCGCTGCGCATCGGCCAGGACGTCGCGGAGGTCATCGAGGCCGACCTGAAGGCCGAAATCGAGGCCCGGGCGCTCTACCAAGAGGCCGCCGGCTATTGCGAGACGGTCAAGGATTATCCCTCGCGCGATCTGTTCGTCGAGCTGATGACCGATGAGGAAGGCCATATCGACTTTTTGGAAACCCAGCGCGACCTCATCAAAGCCATCGGCCTGCCGCTTTACGCTCAAAAGCACATGGGCCCGCTGGACGATTGAGGGCTCCATCAAGGGCGGCGCTCGACCGATCGGGCGCCGAACCCTGCCACCCGCTGCCTGCCGCCATCTCGCCTAACCGTTGAGGTCGTGCTACGTAAGAGTAGTTCTACACCGGGCGGGTTTATGGCTGAATACATCATTGGCTTTTGCTTTGCCGCCTACATCATCTGGCGGCTCTCATTGCGCCACATCACGGTCAGGTATTCAGGGACTTACCAAAACCCGCCTGAAGACATTTTCGAAATCCTTGTTCGGCCGGGCCCAGAGTATTGGGACCGCTTTCAGATCAAATCTTTAACAACAGACGGCGATGGGTCCATGCGGATCGACTATAAGTCGCCGGAGTTGGGCGTGCAGACATTCATCTTCGAGGAACTTGAGGAGCCCTATCGGGCGCGCATGGTCGGCTCACCGGAAACCCCCTCGACCGTCGCGATTGGGCGGTCGCTGATCGATTTGACGATCGAGCCGGTGAGCGAGACGACCTCACGCTTGCGGTTTGAGTATGTCATTGAGTTTGTGGGATCGTTTCGATGGAGTTTCGGAAAAATCCTGCCGGCCGTCATCTATGAGGTCCAGTACGAAAACCTGTTCGAGAAGGCGGGTTTAAAGCGGATCGTAACACCGCAGGACATGCGTGACCGCCGCTGGCGATTGGCAAAGCTGTTCTTGCTGTCGCTTGTGCTGATGAGCTTATTGCTCAATGTCTGGCTGGCCGTGTCGCTCATGCTGGTCGTACTGGTGCATGAATGGGGACACATCGCCGCCATGCGCGCGTTTGGCGACCGGATGGCGCAAATGACGTTCGTGCCCCTGTTTGGCGGGCTCGCCGTGGGCGGCGATCGCACCTTGTCGGACTTCAAGCGAGCCATCATCGTCCTGGCAGGCCCCGTTATCGGCTGCTCGCTGGCGGTTGTGACACTGGGCTTGTGGTGGCTCACCCAGGATCCCTTTTATCTCGCGGTTACCGAGACAGTTGGGTTTATCAATCTGATCAATCTCGCTCCGCTTTATCCGCTAGATGGTGGCGTCCTCACCGGTCTGTTGGTCCGGCCCCTAGGCCCTCGGGTTGGCAAGGCGGTCATGGTCGCTGGCGGTGCGATGATCGCAGTCGGTCATGGCTGGCTCGCGTGGGACACTGGATCGCCGGTGCTGTGGGTGCTGGCCGGCCTCTTTGCATGGGTGACCGTCCTTGCGGCCAAGGTCGCCGCGGCGCCGCACCAGACCCGCGCGCTGAGCCTAATGGAGGGGGTGGCGATACTCACTGGCTTCGTTTTTGCCGTTGGGCTCGCCTATGGCGTGATGACCTACCCCAACCAGATCGCCGCCGAAGTTTTCGGCGACGATGTGTCCCTCGCGGGTCTCTACACTGAGGGACCGGCGGTCCTCGAGCCGCTGTGGCGGCTGTTCCAAGGGCCCGCAAGTTCGCTCGCCCCGTAGGCACTCACCCCGCTTCCATCCCCACCGCCCGGTCGACGGCGCCCTGCAGGTCGATGGCTTGGGTTTGCAGGTCGCGGCGCCAGGGTTGGCGGCCGCGCAGGATGCCGGATTGTTGGACGATCTCGGCGACATATTCCTCCTGCCGATAGGCCATCACATGGACGCCCGACACGCCGGGGATCTCGCGGATGCGTTGGATCATCTCCACGCAGATCTTCTTGCCCTCGTCCTTGGGCTTGGCGGCCTTCTCCAGCCGGTCGATTAGGGCATCGGGGATGTGAACGCCGGGCACGTTGGAGCGCATCCAGCGCGCGGTCTTCGCCGAGGGCAGGGGGCCGACGCCAACGAGGATGAAGCAACGCTCCGGAATGCCCAGATCCCGCGCGATCGTCATGAACCGCTCAAGCCGCTCAATATCGAAGCAATATTGGGTCTGACAAAACTGCGCACCCGCCTCGACCTTCTTCAACAGCCGCAGCGGCCGGAAATCATAGGGTGGCGCGAACGGATTTTCCGCCGCGCCGACAAACACCCGCGGCGGCGAGGTGATCTTGCGCCCCGACATGAAGCGGCTCTCATCGCGCATGCGCTTGATGACGGCCAACAGCGAGGTCGAATCCAGATCAAACACCGGCTTGGCTTCCGGATGGTCGCCCGTCTGCACGCCGTCGCCGGTGAGACACAAGATGTTGTTGACGCCGAGCGCGGAGGCTCCCAGCACATTGCCCTGAATGCCGATGCGGTTAGTATCCCGGCAAGAGATCTGCAGGATCGGCGAGAAGCCCACCCGAGTCAAAAGCGCGCAAATGGCAATCGACGACATGTGGCAATTGGCCCCCGAGCCGTCAGTGGCATTCACCGCGTCGACCCAGCCCTCGAACACGCGCACGCGCTCATAGACGTCCTCGGCCTCGGCCGAATCGGGCGGGTTGAGCTCGGCGGTGACGGCGAACTCGCCGCGCCGCAAGATGCGCTCCAGCCGCCCGCGCGACGTGTGGCCGGGCAACTCGGGCAACGGATCCCACGGATTGCGGCCGATATCGTGCGGATGAACGGTCATGGCGTCGCTCCCGGGCCGGTCGATGCGGCCATCCGCGCGGCCACCTTGTCACGCGCCACCTTCAGCCACGATGATGTGCCCTTCAGGCGGTGGTCGACCGGCGGCTGTACGTCGCGGATGCGGTCACCGTCTTGCATCAGCCGGCTGCCGTCCCACGCCTTCACCCACACGCACGGCATGTCGGCATAGACCTCGCAGTTGCCGTTCGCGCGCACCCCACCGCACGGGCCGTTGCGCAGGCCCTTGGGGCAATTCATCGGGCAGGACATGCCGGTGGATGACAGGATGCATTGACCGCACATCTTGCAGTCAAACAGCGCGCCCTTCACCGCCTTCTCCACCACCGTCACCGGCGTGTCGACTCGGGTGCGGCCGATCTTGTCGAGGGTGGGCACCAGACGCACCAACACCCGCTCCAGACCATTATAGGCGCGCTCCATGAGCCGGGCGTTCTTGATCGACCAGAAGCGCAAGGCGAACCGGTCGGCGCGCCGCGGCGCGCGCGAGGACGGCTCAAAGGCGGTGGGTGTTTGCATCGAGCATCCGTCGGGTTGGCCCCGACGGAAGCGTCAGGGTTCGCGACCTTGATTGTTGACCAAGGCGATGAGGCGCGCCTTGTCGTATTGCGCCTCGATTTGCGCAGAAGCCGCCTCGGCCTCCGCTTCCAGGTCATCACCGCACGCAATCGGGTCGCTACGGCGCCACTCGGCGAGATAGGCGTCGGTCTCCGCCGCCCCCGAGCGCATGGCCGCCATGTCGATCGCTTCAGTGAAGCGCAGCGACAATTCGCGCTTGGCCGACGCGCGGCGCTCCTTGACGATCACCTGCGCGGGGATGTCACGCCAATAAACGATGGTGAGCTGTGCCATGGGTCAGCCCCGCCGCCGCGCGCTGCCGCGCCGACCCGCGCCACCGCCCGCCCCTTCGGTCGGCGGCGCGACGAGCGGACCGATCGAGGCCGTGATCGCCTCAAGTTCAGGCCGCTCGCGCTTGGTGTGATGGTCAATCGCCTGGCGCATGGCGGCGAGGTGCACGTGCGATGTTCCGCAACATCCGCCGATGATGCGCGCGCCCGAATCGACCGCGAAGCGGGCATACTCCGCCATCAGTTCCGGCGTTCCCGTGTAATGCACCTTGTCGCCATGCACCTTGGGAATGCCGCAGTTCGCCTTGGCGATCACGACCGCGTCGGGCGCCTCCGCCGTGATGCCAAGCACCGACAACAAGAGGTCCGACGCGCCCACGCCACAGTTTGATCCCACCGCCATCGGCTTGGCGTCAAAGCCCTGCACGAGATCGGCAAGTGCCCCAGGCGTGATGCCCATCATGGTGCGGCCGGCGGTATCGAACGAGGCGGTCACCGTGAACGGCATGCCAACTTTGGCCGCCGCGCGCGCCGCGGCGCGGATTTCTTCCGCCGCCGACATCGTCTCAATCCAGGCCACGTCGGCGCCGCCCTCC
>CALSBD010000010.1:0-17325 GCA_943373055.1 Rhizobium sp. Q54 | reverse complement strand
AGGCGTCCTCAAGTTCCGGCACCGGGGCGGCATCGCGCATGCCGGCGTGCATGACATAGTTGATGGCGCCGATCTCGGCGGCGACATCCATGGACGCGATCAGCACGTCGAAGTGACGCGGCAAACGATAGGCATCAAGCATGAAATTGATGCCGAGCGGGCCGTGCACGGTATAGCCGACGCCGCGGCCCGTGGTGGCGCGCTTCAAGGCCTCAAGCTGCGCGCGGCGGACCCGGCCGCCGACCACGATGTCCATGTCATAGGTCGGCAGCTCGATCGTCTCGACGCCAAGCGCCTCGATCATGTCGAGTTCGGCGCCAAAGTCAGACAGATCAAGCGCGCGCTTGTGGGCGGAGATGCCGGTACCACGGACACCAGGAGCGGGCATGGGAAGGGTCCTCTTGTGTGTTGGTCTTCCAGATGATCGACGGGCTGTTAGGCGACAGACGCCGCCGCGGGGATCGCCACGGGCAGCGGATCGACGGTCTTTTCCGCCAAGCGCTTGCCGGTCTTGGGATCAAACAGGTGAATGTCCTTGGCGTCGATCCCGAGCGTCGTGCGCGCGCGCGGGGCGAACGCGGCAAAGCCGGCCGTGTGGGCGACGAAGGTGGCACCGGCCAAATCGACATGCACATGCCGGCCGCTGCCAAGCTCTTCGGCAAAGTCGTAGGTGGCGGTGAGGCCGCCCTCGGCATTGAGCACCACGCTTTCAGCCCGCACGCCCACGGTGACATCGGTGCCAACCGCCACGTCAGCATAGCGGCGCCGATCCAACGGCAGGTGCTGGCCATCGGCCAGGCGAATGCCGTCGGCGTCGAGGGTTGCCGACATCAAGTTCATTCCCGGTGCGCCGATGAAGCCGGCGACGAAAGTACTCGCTGGCCGGTGATAAACCTCAAGCGGCGTGCCGACCTGCTCCACGAAACCGGCATTCATCACCACCATGCGATCGGCGAGCGTCATGGCCTCCACCTGATCGTGGGTGACGAACACCGATGTGGCCGCCAGACGCTGGTGCAGCTTGCGGATTTCGATGCGCATGGCGACGCGCAGCTTGGCATCAAGGTTCGACAAGGGCTCGTCGAACAAGAACACCTTCGGCTCGCGGATCATCGCACGGCCCATGGCGACGCGTTGGCGCTGACCACCGGATAGCTGGCCGGGCTTGCGGGCGAGATACTCGGTGAGGCCAAGCGAGGTGGCGACCTTTTCCACCCGCGCTAGGCGCTCAGCCTTGGGCACGCCAGCCACCTTGAGGCCGTAGCCGATGTTTTCGGCGACCGTCATGTGGGGATAGAGCGCGTAGTTCTGGAACACCATCGCGCAGCCGCGGTCGCGCGGCTCTTTCTCGTTGACCACCTCGCCGTCAATGGCGATCTGGCCGGTCGTGATGGCTTCAAGCCCCGCGATCATGCGCAAAAGCGTCGACTTGCCACAGCCCGATGGGCCCAGGATGACCACGAACTCGCCATTGGCGATTTCAAGGTCGACACCATGAATGACCTCGACCTTAGCGTAGCTTTTGGTCACCCGGCGAATGGAAATTGGCGCCATGGGGTTGATCCTTCGCAAGTTGATTACTTGTCGGAGGCGATCAGGCCGCGCACGAACCAGCGCTGCATGAACACCACGACGAGGAGGGGCGGGAGCATGACGAGGAGCGTGGCGGCCATCGCCTCGTTCCACACCGGCGGCTGGCCAAACAGCGGGCCCGGCACGATCTTCTGCAGCTGGATGGCCGCGGTCTGCATGTCGGCGCGGGTGGTGATGAGAAGCGGCCACAGATACTGGTTCCACGAATAGACGAACATGATGGTGGCGAGCGCCGCCATGTTGTTGCGCGACAAGGGCAGCAGCACATCGAAGAAGAAGCGGATCGGCCCGGCGCCATCCATCTTGGCGGCTTCGGTCAGTTCGTCCGGGATGGTGAGGAAAAACTGGCGATAGAGGAACGTGCCTGTCGCGGTGGCGACCAGGGGCAAGATCAGGCCGGTGTAGGTGTTGAGGAGGTTCCATTCAGGCAGGCGCACCGACAGGCCCGCGAAATTGAACAGCTCCTGGAATGGCGAAAGCGCGTTGGCGGCGACCGCGTAGGTCGGCACGATGCGCACCTCAAGCGGCAGCATCAGCGTGATGAAGATGAGCCAGAAGAACACCATCCGCAGCCGATAGCGGAAGAACACGATCGAAAAGGCGGAGATGGCGGCGAGGAAGATCTTGCCCACCGTGACGCCGACCGCGACGATCAGCGAATTAATCATGGTGTGGCCGAAATTGCCGGTGATCCACACCTTGGCGTAGTTCTCCGGCGCCGAATTGCCGGGCCACAGCGGCAGCGGCACTTGGTTGACCGTCTGATAGTCGTGGGTCGACGCGACGAAGACGATCCAAATCGGCAGGATCAACAGGACAAGCCCCAGCGCCATCGTCAGATGGGTGACCGTGTTGAGGATGGGCGTGCGTTCAATCATCGTCGGATCCTCACGAGTAGTGCACGCGCCGCTCGATGTAGCGGAACTGGACGAAGGTGAGCGCGATGACCATCACCATCAGCACCAGCGATTGGGCGGCGGCCATCGAGTAGTCGAGACCCTTGAAGCCGTCGGAATAGATCTTGAACACCATGAGCTCGGTGGCGCGCGCGGGGCCGCCGCCGGTGATGATGTCGACGATGCCGAAGCTGTCGACGAAGGTCTCGGTGATGTTGATGACGAGCAGGAAGAAGAAGGTCGGCAGGATCAGCGGCAGCTGAATATCGCGCACCCGGCGCAGCGCACCCGCACCGTCCATCGCGCCTGCTTCGGTCAAGGTGCGCGGGATCGACTGCAGGGCAGCGAGGAAGAAGATGAAGTTATAGGCCGCCATCTTCCAGGAATTGGCGAGCACGATGAGGATCATCGCATCGACGCCATCGAGCGCCGGGTTCCACAAATTGGGGAAGAATTGGTTGATCGCCGACACGAAGCCCGCATCGGGCGCGAAGATGAAGCGGAAGGCGAGACCGACGGCCGGCGCGGCGATCGCGTAGGGCCAGAAATAGGTGAAGCGGTAAACGCCATAGCCCGGCAGTTGCCGGTCGACCATTACGGCCAACAAGAGGCCGATGAACAGAGACAGCGAGGTGGAACACAGCGCGAAGACAACTGAGACGACCACCGAGTTCCAATAGACCGAATCTGAAAAGATGATCTCGAAATTTTGCAAACCAACCCATTCGTTGGATCCGCCAAACGGCGGCTGGGTGGTGAAGGCCCAATAGATGGCTTGCGTGGCCGGCCAGTAGAAGAACAGAAACACCAGCAGCAATTGCGGTGCGATGAGTGCCGCGGCAATCCAAAGATTGTCGAAGGTGGCCCGCTTTTCCATCGTCGGCCTCACTTGTCTTTTCTAAAGAGGGCCGCGCGCCCCGGGAAAGCCAGGGCGCGCGGGAAGGCGAGGGACCGATCAGGGCAGTTCGCGACCGCGGAAGGTCTGCTCGAAGCGGCGCAGGATGCCGTTGCCGCGGCTGACGGCCTCATCGAGGGCGGCCTGCATGTCCTTCTTGCCGGTGAAGGCGGCTTCGAGTTCCGAGCGGATCTCGGCGCGGATCTGGGTGAAGTTGCCCAGACGGATGCCGCGGGTGATCTCGTTCGGCTCGGAGTAGGTGAGCGACTGCATCGCCACTTCGCGGCCCTTGATGCCCGGCTTGGTGTAGAAGCCCGAGGCGTTCAGCTTCTCGAAGCCGGTCTTGGTGACCGGGATGTAGCCGGTGGCGGTGGCATACCACTCTTGTTCAGCCGGCGAGGCGATGAACGCGAGGAACTGCGCCGCGCCTTCGTACTCGGCCTGGCTCTTGCCCTGCATGATCCACACCGAGGCACCGCCCACGAGCGAGTTCATGCGCTTGGTGCCCTCGTAGACCGGGAGCATGGCGACGTCCCACTTGAACTTGTCGCCGACGAGGCCGCCCACGACGCCATGGTTGGCGACCGAGGTCAAAACCGTGGCGCACGAGCCGTCGGTGAAGGCCTGGGTGATGGTCTTGCCGACCTGGGCGGTCTGGATCTTGGAGTAGCCCTTGTCGAGCCAGGACTTCCACAGCTTCATGTAGTCGGCGAACTTCGTCTTGTTGAAGACGAGCTCGGCGGACAGACCCGCGTAGCCATTGTTCTGCGTGGCGATCGGAAGGTTGTGGATCGCGGAGAACTGCTCGAGCGGCATCCAGGTGTCGAAGTCGAAGCCGAAGCCGCACTCAACGCCAGCGGCCTTCAGCTTGGAGAGAGCGGAATCCCACTCTTCGATGGTCTTGGGGGCTTCGGTCAGGCCAGCCTTCGCGAACAGGTCCTTGTTCCAGTAGAACAGGGCGGTCGACGAATTGTAGGGGAACGACCACATCTCGCCCTTGGCGGTGGCGTAATAGTTCGCAATACCCGGGAAGTAGTCATCCCACTTCACGTTGACCTTGAAGTCATTGACGAACTTGTTGGCCTCGTAGATCGCGCCCGACAGCATGAAGTTGACGGTGCCGGCGTCATAGATCTGCACGAGGGTCGGATGCTGCTTGGAGCGGAAGGCGGCGATCGTGTTCTGCTCAGCCTTGTCGTAACCGCCCTGACCAACGCACGTGATTTCATACTTGGTCTGGGACTCATTGAACCGCTTGCAGTGTTCGGCGGAGATTTCGCCGAGCTTGCCGGTCAGGCCGTACCAGTATTCGAACTTGATCCGCTCTTGGGCGTGAGCCGTCCCGGCGATGATCGCCAAGGTCGACGCCAGAGCGACAACGCGAAGGTTGCGCAGCATGGGAAACCACCTGTCTTTCAGGGTTGACGTCCGTCCCGCTCCGACGCCCGCAGGGCGGTGCGCGACGTTCGGAGCCCTACGCGAGCTGGATGACAGGCAGGAAACGAAGCGTTGACACAGCCATGACAAGCCGGCCAAGGATCAGAATAAGGCGAAATCCGTACACTGATTGCGTGAAAGTTCGCAATCAACACCCGCATGTGATGTGCGGCTCGTGATCGCGGCGCGGCGGTGGGTCTTGGCGATTGGCGCGCATCACCCCATAATGACCGACTGATCGTTTGCCGCGATCAGCATCCTTGCGTCGGCGCCGGCGCAATCGAGCGGGGGCCGATGAAGTTCGATTCACCGATATTCGATCGCATTCGCATCAAGCCGGATCCCGAGCGTGTCGCGCGGGATGACGCACCGGGCTGCGCGTGGCCGGGCTGCGACAGCCCCGGCGATTATCGCGCGCCCAAGGGGCGCGACGCGGAAGGGCAATATCACCGCTTCTGCCTGGAGCATGTGCAGATTTATAACAAGAATTACAACTACTTCGCCGGCATGAACGATGCTGCCGTGGCGGCCTATCAAAAGTCGGCGATGACCGGCCACCGGCCCACCTGGCAAATGGGCGTCAACAAAGCAGGCGATGACGGCCTGGGCGATCCGGCGCAGGCGGGGTTTGCTGGCGGCACGATCGACCCGTTCGGCTTTTTCCGAGGTTCGCAGCGGCCTGCCGCGCGCCCCGAGCCGGCGCGCCGTAAGCTGAAGCCGCTGGAGAAAAAGGCGCTCGAGGCGCTGTCGCTCGATGACGAGGCCGACAAGGCCAAGATCAAGGCGCGCTTCAAAGAGCTTGTGAAGCGGCATCACCCCGATGCCAATGGCGGCGACCGCTCCTCGGAGGACCGGCTGCGCGAGATCATCCAAGCCTACAACGTGCTCAAGGCCGCCGGCTTCTGCTGAAGTCGCCGTTACCGCACCCTGTCAGGGGCGCAGATCAAGCGGGGTGTCGGATCTCGGCCGCTGCGCTCTCTCTCAGCCCGCCATGAAAAAGGGCGCGACCCTTGCGGATCGCGCCCTGTGATTTGAACCCGTCCCCGGGCTCGCTCAGCTCACTCGCGATTGCCGAGGAGCTGCAGGAGCATGGTGAAGAGGTTGATGAAGTTCAGGTACAGGCTCAGCGCGCCCATGATCGCCGAACGGCCAGCGGTGGCTTCGTCCGCGCCGGCGACGCCGTAGATGTACTCGTCCTTCAGGCGCTGGGTGTCATAGGCGGTGAGGCCCGAGAACACCAGCACGCCGATCACCGAGATCGCGAACTGCAGGGCCGACGAGGCCAAGAAGATGTTCACGATCGAGGCGAGGATGATGCCGATCAGGCCCATGAACAGGAACGAGCCCATGCCCGACAGCGACTTCTTGGTGGTGTAGCCGTAAAGCGACAGCGCACCGAAGGCGACGGCGGTGATGAAGAACACGTTCGCGATCGAGCCGAGCGTGAAGACGAGGAAGATCGTCGACAGCGAGGCACCAACCAGGGCGCAGTAGACCCAGAAGGTCGCCTGAGCCGCCGGCACCGACATCTTATGGATGCGGAAGCCGAGGAAGAACACCAAGCCGAGCGGCGCGAGCATGAGCACCCACTTCAGCGGGCTCGCATAGAGCGTCACGCCAAGCGAGGTCAGCGCCGTCGTGCCACGCACGGTCGCCACGGCGTCGGGAGCGCCGACGGTGGTGGTGGCGAGCGCGAAGAGCGCATACGCGATCAGGCCGGTCAGACCAACGCCGATCGCCATGTAATTGTAGATCTTGACCATATAGTCGCGCAGGCCCTGATCAATGACCTGGGCGTCGACTTGCGACGTGGTCGAGCCGAACCGCGCGTAGGGGTTCTCATAGTTCGACATAGAACATCCTCTCCGATGGCGACCGCTCCTCGCGGTCCTCGATGGCATAATATGGTCGAGGCCTGGGATTTCAACAAGTGTTGTACGACGCAAAAGTGCGTTCTTTTATCGTGCGCCCAACGCAAGAGTTAAGGAATCTCAAGCCATCTTAATAAAGCAGACCACCATGGCGGCACGATGGCGCCGCTCACTCGCCGCGGCCGGCGGCCGAGGCCGGCACAATCACCACGCCGCGCGCCTCAAGCGTCTTTGACCACTCGGTGATGCGGCGGATGGAGACCGGCAACGCGGTCGCGATGCCAATCGCCAGGCCACGCTGGCGAGCGAGGCCTTCCAGCTGTAGAAGACGCGCCTCGATCTGCTCTTCATTGGCTTCCGCGTCGATCACCACGTCCACCTTGGCGAACGGCGCGCCGGTCGTCTTGGCCACATCGGGTGCCACGGTGCGCACCGATGAGCCGTCGTCGAGGTACATGAGGCCGCGCTTGCCCAGTTCGGCGAGCACGGGGGTCATGTTTTCAGGCGCGGCCGTGAAGCGGGCGCCCATGTGATTGACGACGCCGACGAACGAGGGAATGCGCGACAGCGCCCAATGCAACCGGTCGATATTGGCCTCCGGCGTCAAGCTCGTCATCAAGGTGTGCGGGCCGGGATCATTGTCGGGGTAGTCAAACGGCTCCAGCGGGACCTGAATCAACAGCTCGTGGCCCTGCGCACGGGCACGGGCGACCCAGCGATCAAGGTTGGACCCATAGGGCGAGAAGGCGAGCGTGACGGCCGACGGCAAGCCTTTGAGCGCGATGTCGGTGCCCGTCTGGCTCATGCCAAGGCCACCCACCACCACGACAACCCGCGACAGGCCCGGTGTCGGCGGGCGGGCGGCACGGGCATAGACGTCCATCGGGCGGGCGCCATCGGGGCCGATCTTGGGGATCGGGCCGTGCGGTGACGCGTCTTGCAGGGCCGGCTCGCCGCCCACCAGAAGGGCCGCACCCTCGGGCGCGCCCCGCGCGATCTTGGAGGGATCGATCGCGCTCAAGCGCGCGTCGCCGGCGCCCATCGGGCTCAAGGAGGCTGGACCCGACGTGTTGCTGCCGGGCGCGACCTTGATGTCGCGTGCGTCGACCACGCCCTCGCGCACCCGGTCCAACGAGACTTGGGCGATCGGCTCACCGCCATAGGGATCATCAACGATCGCGACCCAGAACAGGCCACCCGCGATCACGCCGATGACGAGCGTCAGACCCATCAAACCCAGCGGCAAGCTGGGGAGGCCGCGGCGTCGGCGGGGGCTCAATCCAAGCGGGGCGGTCAGATCATCGCTCACGGCTCACTCCATCGGCCGGCACGGACCGGTCCGGGCGCGCGAATCACCTTTCGTGATCGAATCACACCTGAGCGACGAAACGAACTAAAAATCAGCGTTCGACCGGCGAACTGGTCAGTCAATGGCGTCCAGACGGTCGGCAATGGGGGTCAAGCCGCCCGCGGTCTGGGTGATGCGGCTCGCCACAACGCGGGCGAGTTGGCTGGCGAGCTCGGGAAACTCCGATAGCACCCGCCGAAACAAGGCGCGCCGGATCATAATGAGCCGCGAGCGGCCCACCGCGACGGCGCGCGCGGGGCGCTGCGTCTCGGTGATCAGCGCAATCTCGCCAATGAGGCCACCCGGGCCGACGCTTTCGAGCACCACGCCGTCCGCGGTGGTCAGGTCGACTTGGCCCATGGCCACGATCCAGCCGCCGTCGGCGCGATCGCCCGCCTCGAACAGGACACGACCATCCTCGACCTCGCGATCCTCGGCGGAGAACGCGATCAACTTCAACGGTTCATCGCCGAACCCGGATAGGATCGGCACCCGGCGCAAGAGGTCGATGTCGTTGGCAAGCGAAGCCAAGGGCGGGGGTCTTTCGCAACCCGGCGCGCGTCAGGGGCGCGCCGAAGCACAAGGGTCAAGGAACCAATTTGTAGCCGCCGGCCTCCGTCACCAGCAACTCGGCATTGGAGGGATCGCGCTCTATTTTCTGGCGCAGACGATAAATATGGGTCTCCAGCGTGTGGGTGGTCACGCCAGAATTGTAGCCCCACACCTCATGCAACAAGATATCGCGCGAGATCGACCGCTCACCGGCGCGGTAGAGATACTTGAGGATGGAGGTTTCTTTCTCCGTCAAGCGCACCTTGCCGCCCTTCTCATCGACCATGAGCTTGTTGGCCGGCTTGAAGGTGTAGCGCCCGATGGTGAAGGTGGCGTCCTCAGTGTTTTCGTGGGTGCGCAGCTGCGCTCTCAGACGCGCCAAAAGCACGGCGAACTTGAACGGCTTGGTGACATAGTCGTTGGCACCGGCTTCCAGGCCCAAGATCGTGTCACTGTCGGTGTCGTGGCCGGTCAGCATGATGACCGGCGCCTTGAAGCCGTTCTTGCGCAACAGCTTGACGGCCTCGCGGCCATCCATGTCGGGCAGGCCGACGTCCATGATCAACAGGTCGACATGCTCGCCACGGGCGAGGTGAACG
The DNA here is from genome assembly GCA_943373055.1 of Rhizobium sp. Q54. Taxonomy (GTDB): domain Bacteria; phylum Pseudomonadota; class Alphaproteobacteria; order Rhizobiales; family Ancalomicrobiaceae; genus CALSBD01. The sequence goes on along the minus strand of CALSBD010000010.1, from coordinate 8,134 downwards.
CCCTTGGTTGCCGTGTCCGCCTGCAGGATCTCGAACTCTTCATAGAGTGACAGCTGTTCGACCAAGCCTTCACGAAGGTCGTTGTCGTCATCGACCAGCAGGATGCGGCGGGCAGGCATGAGGATCGTCTCTCCACGATATAGCAAGGCGCGCGACCGACGCACCGAAAGCTTGGGTTGGCAGGAAAAGACCATTGATTGGTCCAATCCGCAAGCTGCGCCCTGTTTGAGACTGCAAAGCTGACGAAGCTGTGACGATGCGATGAGATCTTTTCACGGTCCTGTCGCCACTTCGTGAGGCGGCGTGGGCAGAAAAGACAACGGCCGGAGATTGACCGCACCGCCGGTTCGTCCGCATATCCGGCTCAGACAACCTTGGAGCCCGACGTGGTGCGCGCCCTTTTCAAATCCCTCGTGGACAGCCTTTCGGGTGCGGCGGCGCCCAAGCCGGAATTCGCCGCCGATGATCATCGCTTGGCCGCCGCCGCGCTTCTGGTCCACGCGATGGACATCGACCACGACGCTTCGGCGGTTGAGGCGGGGCGGCTGGAGACGATCCTGTCGACCGCGTTCAACCTGACCACCGACGAGACCGGCCGGCTCATCGAGGCGGCTCGTGAGGCGGATCGCGAGGCGGTGGACCTTTATCGCTTCACGAGCCTGTTGAAGCGCGAGCTTGACGAGACCGGCCGGCTGCGTGTGGTGGAGATGCTGTGGGAGATGGTACTTGTTGACGGCAAGCTGCACGAGTTCGAGGACAATCTCATCTGGCGGGTCGCCGATCTGATGGGCGTGTCGACCCGCGACCGGGTGCTGATTCGCCGCGAGGTGGCGGACCGCTTGCGCGCCAATGTCGACGAGGGCGAAGACCCCACGGCGTGAGCGATCGGGCTCAACAGGGGACCGAGTCGCGCGGCGAAGTGACGCAAGGAAGTCACAGTTTGTCATCGCTTTGTCGTACTGTTTGCTGATGGCGCGAATCTGGTCTTTTTTCGTCAACATTTACGCGGCAGGCTAAGCGTCATGCCGCGCACCACTCACCCATCGTGCTCCAAGCGCATCCTGATCGTTCTGCATCAGGAGACCTCCACGCCCGGCCGCGTCGGCCTGATGCTGACCCGGCGGGGCTACACACTCGATATGCGCCGCCCTCGCTTTGGCGATCCGTTGCCCGAGACGATGGACGATCATGCCGGTGCCATCGTGTTTGGCGGGCCGATGAGCGCCAACGATCCTGATGATTACATTCGCGCCGAAATCGATTGGCTCGATGTGCCGCTGAAGGCCGGCGCGCCGCTTTTGGGCATTTGCCTGGGCGCGCAGATGATGGTGCGCCAGTTCGGCGGCACGGTGAAGGAGCACCCCGATGGTCACGTGGAGGTGGGCTATTATCCCATCCACGCCACGCCGACCGGCGAGGGGCTGATGCACTGGCCGCATTATGTCTACCAGTGGCACCGCGAGGGCTTTGACCTGCCGACGGGCCTCGATCTCTTGGCGACCGGGCACATCTTCCCCAATCAGGCGTTCCGCGCCGGTCCAGCGGCATTCGGCATTCAGTTTCACCCCGAGCTCACCACCCAGATGGTACATCGCTGGACGGTGAAGGGCGCGCAGCGGCTCGACAGCCCTGGCGCCAAGCCGCGTGACAGCCATTTCCACGATCGCCTCGTCTATGACGGCACGGTGCGGGCATGGCTTGATCAGTTCCTCGATCGCTGGCTCAAGGGAGCGGATGGCTGGGCGCCACCGTGCCAGGCACGCACCAACATGCCCGCCCGTCTGACCGCTTAAGTGGACGACGCTTTCAGGTGCTGACGAATGGGCGATGGGCGCGTGGTTTGACGCCGCGCGGGAACGTGCTATCGGCGCGCCACCAATCACCCCGTCCTCGTCCGATCCCTGGAGTGTCGTGTCATGGCCGTCGCGTCGAAGCGCATCGCGGTTCCCGATCTCGTCCGCGTCCGCCGCGCCTTGTTGTCGGTGTCCGACAAAACCGGCCTTGTTGAGTTCGCCACGGCGCTTGCCAACGCGGGCGTTGAGCTGGTCTCGACGGGGGGCACTAAGAAGACGCTCGCCGACGCCGGGCTGCCGGTGAAAGACGTGTCGGACCTCACCGGTTTTCCAGAGATCATGGATGGCCGCGTGAAGACCTTGCACCCGGGCGTTCACGGCGGGCTTTTGGCCGTGCGCGATGATCCCGAGCACGCCGAGGCCATGCGCGTGCACGGCATTTCGGGCATCGATCTTGTCGCCATCACGCTCTATCCCTTCGAGGCGACCGTAGCGGCGGGCGCCGATCGGCCAACGGCGATTGAAAACATCGACATTGGCGGGCCGGCGATGATCCGCGCGTCGGCGAAAAACCACGCCTATGTGACGGTGTGCGTCGATCCGGCCGACTATGGCGCGATCGTGGAGGCGCTCACCGCCCACGACGGCCACGCGCCGCTCGCGCTGCGCCAGCGGCTCGCGCAAAAGGCGTTCGCCCGCACCGCGGCCTATGACGCGGCCGTATCGAACTGGATGGCAGCTGATCTCGAATTGGCCACGCCCGATTATCGCGCCGCCGGCGGACGCTTGCAGGAAGTGATGCGCTATGGCGAAAACCCGCATCAGGCGGCGGGCTTTTATGTGGGCGGCGGCGCGCGGGTGGGCGTGGCGACGGCGCGGCAAGTGCAGGGAAAGCAGCTTTCCTTCAACAACATCAATGACACCGATGCCGCGTTCGAGCTGGTCGCGGAGTTTGACCCCGCGCGCACGGCGGCGGTGGCGATTATCAAGCACGCCAATCCGTGCGGCGTCGCACAGGCGGCTTGCCTGAAAGACGCCTATACGCTCGCGCTGCGCTGCGACCCGGTCTCCGCGTTCGGCGGCATCGTGGCGCTCAACCAGACGCTCGATGCGGACGCGGCCGATGAGATCGTCAAGATCTTCACCGAGGTGATCATCGCCCCGCACGCCACGCCTGAGGCCATCGCACTCGTGGCGGCGAAGAAAAACCTGCGGCTCCTTTTGACCGGTGGGTTGCCCGATCCGCGCGCGCCGGGCCTCAGCGTGCGCTCGGTCGCAGGCGGGCTCCTCGTGCAAGGCCGCGACAACGCGGTTGTCGACGACATGGACCTCAAGGTGGTCACCAAGCGGGCGCCGACCGCAGGCGAGATGGCGGACCTGATGTTTGCCTTCCGGGTTGCCAAACACGTCAAGTCGAACGCCATCGTCTATGCGCGCGACGGTGCGACGGTGGGTATTGGCGCGGGGCAAATGAGCCGGGTGGATAGCTCGCGCATCGCGGCCTGGAAAGCCGCGGAAGCCGCCAAGGCGGCTGGCCTCGCCGAGAGCTTGGCGCAGGGCGCGGTGGTGGCCTCGGACGCGTTTTTCCCGTTCGCCGATGGGCTTCTCGCGGCTGTCGAGGCGGGGGCCACGGCGGTCATCCAGCCGGGCGGATCAATGCGCGATGGCGACGTCATCGCGGCCGCCGACGCAGCTGGCATCGCCATGGTGTTCACCGGCACACGGCACTTCCGGCACTAGGGCGGCACCGTTCGCGGCACCGGAAAAACGCAGCGCTCGCGTGTGTGTTGATCGGCGCGCCGCGGTCTCATAATCGCCGAACAATCGGGTTGGAGGTGGCGTTACGTCACCTCGCGGGCCCGGTGCGGGGCGACGAATCAGGTCGTCGCGGTTAACCGGGGTTCACGGGGATTGGTCAACTTTTTGCACCAACCGCTTTTTTTCTCACATCTTTTATGTTATCGTTCCAATGACAGTCGTAAGACGTCGTCCCGCTCTTTTCTCCCAAAGGGAGTTTTCCATGACCGGCTCGTATGGGCGCGCTTTGGAGCGCGTTGTTGGTCACCTTGACCATCTTGCCCAAGCCGGCACCTGGCAGCGGACGATCCTCCGGACTGACTGACCCCTACCCCGCCGCTCTGACCGACCCGTGATGGAAGCGGGTTTGTCGTGCGTGCGGCTTTCGTTTCGATCCGCGGGCGGGTGTTCCGGCTCGGCGGTTCGGTGTCGACGTGCCCTTATGGGCGTTGGAGGCGAAGGAGTACCCGGCGTATGGCAACCATCAAGAAGACGACCCAGACCCGCAATGGATTTAAGGCTGGGGAATATATTGTCTATCCGTCCCATGGCGTCGGTCAGATCACCGGCATCGAGGATCAGGAAGTCGCGGGCTTCAAGCTGGAACTGTTCGTCATCTCGTTCGACAAGGACAAGATGAAGCTCAGGGTTCCGGTGACGAAGATCGCCGCCGTCGGCATGCGCAAGCTGTCGGAGCCGACCTTGGTTGCCAAGGCGCTGGAGACCATCAAGGGCCGCGCGCGCATCAAGCGGACCATGTGGTCGCGTCGCGCCCAGGAGTACGAGGCCAAGATCAATTCGGGCGATCTCATCTCGATCGCGGAAGTCGTGCGCGACCTCTATCGCGCCGATAACCAGCCCGAGCAGTCCTATTCCGAGCGGCAGCTGTATGAAGCCGCCCTCGACCGCATGGCGCGTGAAGTGGCCGCCGTCCAGGAGATCTCGACCACCGAGGCCGTGCGCCTCATCGAGACCAACCTGAACAAGAGCCCCAAGCGCGCGGCCAAGACCGCCGATGGCGAGACCGAAGTGGAGGCGGAAGCCGACACCTTCGAGGACGACGCCGAGGAAGCCGCCGCCTGAGCGGTGTATGGCGCTCACTCCCAGGGCTCGGTGTCAAACCGGGCCCTTTTTTGTGCCCCGCGTTACGTAGTGGGACGGGCTGTCCGTCCTTTGCCGATGCCTTGAAAGCCGAAAGCCATGTCGAGCGTCTCGCCTCTCCCCACCGCCACCGCGACCGCCGCGCCCGCGCCGGCCGTGTGGGTGGGCTACGCGTTCGCGGCGGGTGGGGCGGCGCTGTTTTCCACCAAGGCGATCCTCGTCAAGCTGATGTATGCGGCCGGCGCGACCGCTGAGATGGCGCTGGCGCTCAGGGTGTTGATCGCGCTGCCGATCTTTCTCGCCATTGGCCTTCGCGAGCTTGCCAAGCGGCGCGAGCGCGGGCTCGCCGCACCGGACACAGCCATCGTTCTGAAGACCGCTGGAGTCGGGCTCGTTGGCTATTGGCTGGCAAGCTGGCTTGATTTCGAAGGGCTTCTCTACGTCACCGCGCAGTTCGAGCGATTGGTTCTGTTCACCTATCCGCTGTTCGTGATGATCCTGGGCTGGCTGTTCTTCGGCGGTCGGCTGACGGCGATGGGGCTGGGCGCGCTGGCGATCAGCTACATGGGCCTGGCGCTCGTGTTCCGCCAAGGGCTTGAGCAATCGGGCAACGACGTGGTCACCGGCGGGCTTTTGGTGCTGGGCGCGGCGCTGGCGTTTGCGAGCTATCAAGTGATGGCCAAGCCTCTGATTGGGCGGCTCGGCAGCGGGCTGTTCACCTGCGTGGCCATGATCGCTGCCTCGCTGATGGTGCTTGCCCATGTGGGCGTCAGCGGCGGGTTTGACTTCGGCATCGTCACCCCGTGGCTGTTGACCCTGGGCGTCTTGATCGCCGTGTTCGCGACGGTGCTGCCGAGCTTTCTGATGAATGCCGCCATCGGCCGCATCGGCGCCACCAGCAACGCCATGATCGGCACCTTGTCGCCGCTCGCCACCGTGGTGATGGCCGTGTTCATCTTGGGCGAACCGTTCGGCCTCATCGACGCCATCGGCACCACCTTGGTGATCGTCGGCATCGGCGCCTATACGGTGCTTGATAGTCGCGGCAAGGGCCGCTGAGCGCTGGCAGGTGTCTTAGCCTGCTGCCTCATCGGCTAGTGCGGCACACCACCTTCTCCCCTCGCGGGAGAAGGTGGCGCGCAGCGCCGGATGAGGGGGAGCCGTGAGTCAAAACGTCAATTAAAACATTGATATTGTTGATAAATACCCCTCATCCGCCCCTTCGGGGCACCTTCTCCCGCAAGGGGAGAAGGCTAATCCCACACGGGGAGATCATCGCCCAATCATTGCCATCCTCAATCATTGAAATTCAAACTATCAACAACTCCAATCTTTATCGCGCTGCTACGGGAAAGCCCTCACACATGGAGGGCTGCCATGCCAGGGTTTGAACTGCTTCTTGCCAATCTCGTTTCGCCCATAGTTCTCGCGTTCGTGCTCGGGCTTGTCGCCGGGTTCGCCAAGAGTGAAATCGAGCTGCCCGAGCCGGTCTTGAAGCTCATTTCGATTTATCTCCTGTTCTCGATCGGCCTGAAGGGTGGCACTGAGTTAAAGGCTGTCGAGCTCGCCGAGATCTCCGGCATTCTTGCCGTCACGCTCGGCCTCATTGTCGCAATCCCGGTGGTCTCCTTCATCGTGCTGCGCCGGCTAGGTGGGTTCGACGCGGGCAATGCCGCCGCCGTCGCCGCCCATTATGGCTCGGTGTCCTCGGTCACCTTCTTCGCCGCGCTCAACTATGCCCGCGCCATGGAGACCCCCGCGGAGGGCTATTTGCCCGCACTCGTCGCGCTGATGGAGTGGGGCGTGATCGTGGCGTTGTTCCTGGCGCGCTGGACCACCGGCACCGCCAACGGCGTCAAGCTGCAGTCGATCTTGATCGATACCTTGCGCGGCCGGGGCATTCTTCTCCTCTCGGGCGGTTTGATCATTGGCTATCTGACCACCGAGCGCACCTGGGAGCAGATCTCGCCGTTCTATGACGATATCTTCCGGGGTGTCTTGATGCTGTTCCTCATCGAGATGGGCATCACCGCGGCCCGGCAGATGCGCGGCTTTGCCCAAGTGGGCGTGTTCATGGCCGGCTTCGGCATGATCATGCCCCTCGTGTGGGGCGTGGTCGGCGTCACGCTCGCCAAGGTCGCCGGATTGAGCGTGGGCGGCGCGTTTGTGTTCGGCGCCATCGCGGCGAGCGCGTCCTACATCGACGCCCCCGCCGCCGTGCGCGCGGCGATCCCGCACGCCAATCCGGGCATCTATCTCACCGCGTCGCTCGGCATCACCTTCCCGTTCAATCTCTTGGTTGGGCTGCCGGTCTACTACCTCTATGCCACGTGGTTGTTTGGCTAAACCAAACCCCAGCCGGTCTTATGAGGCCGGCTGGTTGCGTTCCAGCGAGCGGATCATGTGAAGCCTGAGCCGCTCGGCGGGCACCGACAAGGCGGGCGCGGCCAACAGCGCGATCTCCGTATCGTCGAGCGAGGGAAGCGGGTCGCCGTCGATCAGCTCAAGCCCAGGCGGCACCATCTCCTTGGGCAGCACCGCGACCCCCAGCCCCGCCTTGACCGCCGCCAAGGATCCGGCCAGCGATCCGCAGGTATAGGCGATCCGCCACGGCCGGCCGGTGCGCTCCAGCGCCTCGGTCGCCCGCTTGCGATAGACGCACGGCGCCGGCGAGACGACGAGCGGCAGTTCGCCCGCCGGCCACGCCTCGCGCCGCGCCGCCACCCACACGAGGGGTTCGCGCCACACCCGCGTGCCGCCGGTCTCCGCCATCGGCTCACGCTTGACGAGCACGAGGTCGAACGCGCCGTCCCGGAATCGGTCGATCAAGTTGAGGGTGAGATCGCAGGTGACTTCCAGCGCCACGCCCGGATAGGCCTGCGCGAAGCGGGCGAGCACGTCGGGCAAATGGCTGGTGGCGAAATCTTCCGGCGTGCCCAGTCGCACTCGGCCCACCATGTGCGGCTCATTGACCCGCGCCACCGCCTCGTCATGGGCTTCCAACAGCCGCCGCGCATGCTCCAAGAAGGTCTCGCCGCGCGGCGTCAGCCGCACCAGCCGCGGCGTCCGATCCAGGAGCCGCTGGCCAAGCGCGTCCTCCAGCCGCTTGATCTGCGAGGAGATCGTCGACTGCGTGCGCAACAAGCGATCCCCGGCCCGCGAAAAACTCTTGGCATCCGCCACCGCCACGAACGCGCGCACGAGATCAAGATCAAGGTTCAAGGCAACCGGCATGGCGAGGGAGATTGGGCTGGCGGAAGGATCGTCAAGGTGGGGTGGATGACGACGGTATATTTATCAGTGGGGTTTGGTCTTTAATGTTTTCATTTCGGTTGAGAGGTATTCCCCCTCTCCCTGTCCCTCCCCCGCCAGGGGGGAGGGGACGCTTGAAGTTATGTTATACCTCTTGGTAAGATTTCAACATCCACAACCGAAGTATTGAC
>CALSBD010000009.1:0-17413 GCA_943373055.1 Rhizobium sp. Q54 | reverse complement strand
GCCACCGGCTTCACGCCGCAGATCATCGTCATGGATGAATGGCTATCGGCGGGCGATCGCGACTTCCGCGGCAAGGCGGAAAAGCGGATGGCACAATTTGTCGAGCAATCCGACATTCTTGTCATTGCATCCCACAATGACGAGCTCCTGAAACGCACGTGCAACCGGGCCATTGTCCTTTCGGCGGGCAAGGTGCTTCATGACGGCGACGTCGACGAAGCGTTGGCGGTGCGGTCTGGTGAGAGGGGCTAAAGATGACTGGTTCTCTTTCCGCGCCGGCCGACCGGCCCACATCCGACCGCTGGGCAACCTTGTCGCGCTATGAGCGAGCCCGCATACTGGTGGCGACCAAGGCGACCGATAGCGCCGATCTGCCCAAGGTCGCCGGCGCCGGGAGCCTGATCGAGCGAGCCGACGGCCGCTATCAACTCATGCACAACGGGCTCATGGTCGCTGCCGATGGTTATTATGGGCCGTTCGTGACCGAACTGATTGAACGGCTCGACGGCTGCCATGAGCCGCAGGAAGAGAAAGTCTTCGCACAGGTGCTCGAGAGCCTTGGGCCTAGCCCGACCATGCTGGAGCTAGGGGCTTACTGGGCCTATTACTCAATGTGGTGTCTTAAGGCCCGGCCTGGCGCGCGCGTGGTTTGTGTAGAGCCGATTGGTCATCGCCGAGAGGTTGGCCTCAAAAACCTTGCCGCTAATCAGCTGACCGCCACCGTGGTCAGCGCCGCGATTGGGGCCACGGACGCGGAGCCGATTGAGTTCAAGACAGGTGCCGAAGTGGCCATGGTGCCCGTGCGGTCGGTCGATTCGCTCGTCCGCGAACACGGATTTGAGAAGCTCGATATCCTTCACATGGATATTCAGGGCTTTGAACATCAAGCCTTGATGGGCGCCTCAGACCTGTTGGCGCACCAGCGGGCAGCCTGGGTGTTCATCTCGACTCATCGCAATCTGGAAGACGCGCTGCGGTTTGATCTCCACGCCAAGTGCCAGGACGTCCTGGTCGCGGCGGGCTATCACATTGTGGCGTCCCACACCCCGGAAGAAAGCTTCTCGGTGGATGGGTTGATTGTCGCCAAACGTAAGGGCGCTCCGGGGCCCGACCATGTGCCCTTGCAAGTGATGACGGACGAGATCCGTATCTGGGCGAACGCACAGGCCGACCAGCCGGTGGGATGAGATGATGACCGAGACCCAAAGCGCGCCCACCCAGACTGTGCCGGCGAAAAAGCCCAAGCTTGCGATCTTTGATCGCCATTCCCTGCTGGATGGACGCGGCGCGGGCTACACCCTTGCGCCCGGCAATGAATATGGCCACGCGTTCCTGGGCGGCTGGCCACACAATGTCGGCGACCAGTTCGTGGCGTCTGCCTTGGGTCGGGCGCTGGACTTTGACGAGTTTTACACCCTCACGCGGGAAGCGACGCCCGCGCAGTTTGACTTTATCAACTCCGAGTGCAGCGCGGTGATCGCCGTGATGCAAAACGCGATGTTCCCCGGCTTTTTCGGTTCGCGCCTGCCGGTTTCGTATCTCAAGCAGATCAAAATCCCCATCATCATGATCTCGCTGGGCCTGCAGTTTCGCTTTGGCGACGAGATCCATTTGACGCCGGAAGATGTCGACAGTCTCAAGTGGCTACACGATCACGCGGTGAGCTCGCAGGTGCGCGGCGAGCTGAGTGCGGAGCTGTTGGCGCGCTACGGCATTCACAACACACGCGTGCTTGGCTGCCCCAGCCTGTTGTGGACCCTGAACCGCACGCCGCGGATCCGCAAACCCACCTGGGACAATGTGGGTTTCACTATCACCGACATGGGACGCCTACCGAACCTGCATCGCTATCAGTTCGATATCATCGAGCAGGCCTTTGCCCGCGCGCGGCGCTTCTCGCTGATTGCCCAAGGCGGCGAATGGGTGCTGCAGGACTATTTGACCACGCGCGATGCGGTGCACCCCTCCGTGCGGACGGACGCGTTGATCGATGTGAGTGGCGAGACGCCGATCGAGCATGCCCGCCCGGCCCATGCGGGGCCGCTGCAGCCCGGCGAGCTAATGAAGTCCGTGCTCAAGTATAATGCGCTTGCGGACAAAGAGCGCAGCCTTGATTGGTATTATCGCGAGCTGCCAGACGCAATTCGTCAAAACTTTAAGGACAATGCGTTCTTCTCGTCCCACCTTCCCGAATATATTCGCCGTAGCCGCGATCTTTCCGCGATTATCGGGACACGCCTGCATGGAAACATCATTGCGCTGTCTCAAGGTACGCCGGCATATTATAGCATCCACGACTATCGACTGAAGGACATGGTTGAATTCTTGAAGCTGCCACACGTCAGCTTTGAGGCGGGAACCAGCGCGATTGACTTCGAAGCGGCGGACTACGGGCCCTACGAACGCTTGGTGCCCGAGCTTTACGATGGTTTTGCCGCATTCTTCGAAGAGAATGGACTTATGCATCGTCTTCCCAAAAATCAGGACTCGCTCTTTCGCGCTTAACGGGTAGTTTGCGCATCCACGAAGTGGGGCGCGTCAAAAACTGAATTGATCGCCTTTTGATTTCACTCGGGCTAAGGTCGTGTGCACGCCTGCACTGGAAAAAGATGATGACAACAAGTTTAGGCCGGACGCGCGAACACCTGGAAGGCAGCAGTGTTGTATCACTGAGCTTATGTGGTCTGCTTCGATACCCAAGCGATGATGCCGTCCTTCAGTATCTGCGTGAAGGATGGTTTGAGTATCAAGAGCTCGTATTCGTCTCACGACTTCTGCGGCAGGGTGACATCTTTGTCGATATTGGCGCGCATTGTGGCTTGTATTCAGCGCTGGCCTCAAAATATCTCGGGCCAAACGCGACCATCGTCAGCGTCGAACCGAACCCAGATCTACATCCCTTCTTGCGCAACAATGTTGGTTTTGCTCGGGAAGTCGTCGACGAAGCCATTGGGGCCGGCGGGCGGACGCTGGCGCGGGCTGCCGTGTATACAGGCGATGCGGTCTTGACACTCAAGCGTCCGAAAGCCGGACGATCCGCTTACGCCAGCTTGTCGGCTGATTTTGCCGATGACGGGTTCGTGTTTGACGAGGTCGATGTCCACACGCGTCCGCTCGGCTCGCTGATCCCCGACGCCGATTCAGGCGCGGTGACGCTGATCAAACTCGACACTGAGGGCGCCGAGCCGGCCATCCTTGCGCAGGGGTTGCCAAGTCTGCCGACGGATCGGCCTCTCGTCATCATGATCGAATTCGACGAAGGAAGCTTGCGGCGATCGGGAACAAGCTCGGAAGCTCTCGCGGGCGGCATTTTAGACGCGGGCTATGAGCTCTATCGTTATGATGCGATAAGCAACACCATTCATCGCTTCGAGGGACCCTATCCGCTCTGGGGACAGAACCTGTTCGCCACCCGCCACGCGGACGTGATTGGCGCGCGACTCAACAGCGTGCCGGCCGACGTCTTTGATCAGACGCAGGAATTTCTGGAGCGCGGGCGCGCCGCGGATCGGCTCTACAAGCGTAGTGAACAGTTTGACCGCTTGATCGGCGCAATCGAGTCGTTGACGGACCAGGCGCACGGTGAGTGGGCCAAGACCGAGGGTACGGACGAAGCCGGCCGCACTCCCTTAGGGCCAGGTGCGCTGTCACCCGCAGCCACCGCAACGATGGCTGTTGAACAGGCAAACGATGAGTTTGGCCGACTCGTCTCGTCGCTTAACTGGATCCGAGCCGAGGTTGCCTCGAAGAACGCGATGGTCGTTACTTTGGAGGATGCCGTTGGCGCACGCGATCGGCAAATCGGCGCCTTGGTCGACCATGCGCGAGGACTGTTGCATCGGCTCGGTCAGGAAGTCGCCGCGATCGAAAAAGGAATCAGCCCGCAAGATATCGATATACCGTTGGCAGATGTGGGCAGTGCTGAAGCCATCAATCAGCTTATGCGAGCGCTTGATGATGAAGTCGGCAAGCTATCGTCCATCCTGGAATGGCTGCGCGGCGCGATGTCGAGCCGAAATGACGAAATCACGACCTTACAAAAAACACTTCGTGACTCCGAAGCTCGTGTCGAACAACTATCCGTAACTGACCAGTCGCGGCGCAAAACCGTGCTCGAACATTTGCGGTTACTTGAGACAGCCGATAGTGCTGATCTTGACCCGCCAAAGATGGTGGAAAGCGCCGAAGGTGATGATGCTTGGGCTGCGCTTTTCAATGAATTTTCACGCATTATTACACACAGCGCGACAGTGATTCGCGAATCGGGATCGAGCCGAGACATGATCAATCAACTTGAGGGCGAGTTGCGGATGAACATCAACGCTCTTGACGCGCTCTCTTCACAAGTTTCCACCATGAAGTCTGATATCGGCTTGGCGCGAGAAGACTTAGCGGTCGTGATCCGCGCGCTGTCGGAGATGAAACGGGCGGGAACCGAGGTGCCGGGTCTGGGCGCGACGCCCGTGGATACCGCTATTGAGCTCGCCCATCGGGTCAAGGCCAATCTCGCGCGCGCCGCCCAAATCACGGAGGTGGTGCGTCAACATGCGCCCGACGCGCCGCCGCGCCCGGTTCTCGACACCGGTTCGGCAAACACCGTTGAGCTTCAAAACACCATTCGGCGCCTGACCGGCGAGTTGCGCCACGTGAATTCGCTTGCCACCGAGTTGGCGAACTCGTCTTGGATGAAGCTGGGGGGCCGCGTCGGTGCGCGCGCGTTCACGGTGCTCAAGTCGATTGTCGCCGTCAGCCATGCCAGCCTGTCCGCGAAGCCGATGGCAACGGCCGACACCATGAAGCCCGACCAGACACAGGGATGAGATGGCGCGGCCGGTGGGGTCCTTAGCGCACGTGGATGTCAGCGTCATCATCGGTGTTCACAACCCCGATGGACAGCGATTTGGACGCGTTTTGGCCGGCTTGAAACGGGCGATTGACGCGGCTGGCCACGAGGGGATCACGAGCGAACTCATCATTGTTCGCAATGGCGGGAATGAGCTGCCGGTGGACAGCTTTATTGACGCGCCCGACTACCGCTTGATGACCGAGGATCGGCTCGGTCTTGCCTATGCCCGGTGCGCCGGACTGAAAGCAGCCGCGGCAGCGCTGTGTGTCTTTATCGATGACGATACGGTGGTCGACGCTGACTACTTGATTGAGGGCGTGCGGCACGCGCGCGCCTATCCGAACGACGGCGTGTTCGGTGGTCGGGTGGTCGGCGCGTTCGCCGTCCCGCCGGCCCCTTGGATGACGCCGCTCTTGCCGTTCTTGGCCATTCGGGATCTGGGAGACGGGCTGAAGCGCGTCGGCCCTCAAGAAGAGGCGTCGTTCGACGTGCCTGGCGCTGGGATGTTCCTTCATACGACGGTGGGCCGCGCATTTGCGGACATGGTGGATCGTGGCGCGCTGGAGGGCATTGGGCGGGCGGGCAGCAGCCTCGCGTCAGGGGACGACACCGCCTGCTGCCTTATTGCGCGGCGGTTGGGGCTCGCATTGGCCTATGTGCCTGCGTTGCGGATCACGCACCTCATCCCGGCCACCCGCTTGGAGCCGGCGTATCTGGCGCGCATCGTTCTTGGCATTGGCCGATCGGCTGCCAAGCTTGACCGCATTTTTAAAGGGCCTGACGCGGTTCTCGTCCGCTCGCCAGGCGCTATCCTGGCCCGGCGTGCGGTGCACATCGCCCGCCACGGCTGGCGCGCGGGACGCATCACCGTGCTGTGGCATGTGGGCTATCGGGCTCAGGCGATTGAGGAACGGGCGCGGCTGCCGCGCAGCTCGGATCGTTAGCGCGTGATCCCAATAAGTGGAAACCGGATATTGGGTAAAGATCACGCGAAAACATAAGCTTAGAGCGCCGATCTGATGCAATCAGATCGAATAGCGCTCTAGCTGTGCGATGGGGCAGCGCCCTCGATGACCACATCGGCGATCTTGGCGACCGCGGTGGTCTCATTCACCGCATCGAAATAGCCCATATCCCAGGGCACGTGCATGGCGGCTTCCAACAGGCCCTTCGTCTTCAATCGATAGCCGAAGTTCTTGACCATCGCGGTTCGGGCTTCGCGGGGCGACACCGGCGCGAAGGTCTTGCCGCAGATGCGTGACAGGCGCACATAGCTAGTGCCGTGGCCGCGCATCAGCCGAAACAGATAGGACCACTCAAAGCGACGGCTTTCGATGTGGTGGTTGAGCTTGAGCTCGGGAAAATAGGCGCACAACAGCCCGCACCGGTGGGCGAGACGCGACAGCAGCGAATCCTCGCCAGCCAGCAATTGCTTGCCCGTGCGCCCAAGGCTGCCGCCGCCCGCATCCAGATTGAGAAACCGCGAATAGGCGGTGGCGACGGGGCGGCGCACCACGACACCCGCGCCGATCGGCTCGTGTGGTCCCCACTCCTCGCCCGAGCCCTTGAGGGGTTCGTTGCCCGGCTCGCGAATGCCGAGAAAGGGCAGGAACGCGCGGCGGGCCCCGGTCACGGGACGCTCAAAAGCACCCAGGCACTGGCCCCCGAACACGCCGACATCCGTGTGTACCTGCGCGAGCCGTGCAACGTGGTCGAGATAGTCGGGGAAGAACTCGTTGTCGTCATCGATAAAAGCGATCACGTCGGACCGCGCGGCCTCGAAGCCGGCAACACGGGCGAAGGCCAAGCCTGGACGGTCCTCGCGGACCAATCGCACCGGCCGACGCGCCCAAGCCTCAAGGGGTTCAACGGTCAGCGGCGGGGTGGAGCAATTGTCGATGATGATCAGTTCAAAGCGCTCTGGATCCAAGGTTTGTGCGGCAATCGAACCAAGACAGCGTTCAAGCATGAACGGCTTGGGATTATGGGTGCACAAAACCAAGGAAATCTCGGGCATTCCTGGACCTGACATACGCATTCGCATCAACCTACCGTAAAGTGCTCACCAGAAACGGCCTCATTCGCCACGATATTTGCGACGCCTCGAAAGATAGATGCTTTCCGTTAACGCTTTCAACACGTCGCAAGGAGAGGCAAAGCTCAAATCTGCTCCGTGTGAACATACCACCGGAATATATGCGCCTTACATTATTTTTTTCCGGCTGTTTGGGGCAAATCAGTGGCAGTCGCCTCATCGCGCCGGCTCAATCGCCACCGAATAGGTCGCGCGTATAGACCTTGTCGGCGACGTCCTTGATTTCGGCGGCCATGCGGTTGGCAATAATGATGTCCGACGTGGCCTTAAACGCGGCCAGGTCGGCAACGACTGGCGCGCCCAGGAAAGTATCAGCCTTCAAGACCGGCTCGAAGATGACGATGTCGATGCCGCGCCCTTGCAGGCGGGTGAGAATGTCGGTGATCGAGGAGGAGCGAAAATTGTCCGACCCGGCCTTCATGATCAGCCGATAGACGCCCACCCTCTTGGGCTCACGGCGCAGGATCTCGTCGGTGATGAAGTCTTTGCGGGTCGTGTTGGCCTCCACGATGGCGTGGATGAGGTTTTGCGGCACTTCGCGATAATTGGCGAGCAGCTGGCGGGTGTCCTTAGGGAGGCAATAGCCGCCATATCCGAAGGAGGGGTTGTTGTAGTGGTTGCCAATGCGCGGATCGAGACAGACCCCGTCAATAATCTGACGGGAATCGAGGAGGTGTGTGGCCGCGAAGGTATCGAGCTCGTTGAAGTAGGCCACGCGCATGGCGAGGTAGGTGTTGGCGAACAGCTTGATTGCCTCCGCCTCGGTGCTGTCGGTGAACAGCGTCGGGATATCTGCCTTCAGCGCGCCTTGCGCCAACAGCTGCGCGAAGGTCGCCGCCCGCTCGGAGCGCTCGCCCACCACGATGCGGGACGGATAGAGATTGTCATAAAGGGCCCGCCCCTCGCGCAAGAATTCAGGTGAGAACAGGATGTTGTCGGTGTTGAACTGGGCGCGGATGCGCTTGGTGTAGCCCACCGGCACGGTCGATTTGATCACCATGGTGGCGCGCGGATTGAGGGCGATCACCTCGGCGACCACACTTTCGATCGACGCGGTGTTGAAGGTGTTGGTGTGGGAATCGTAGTCGGTTGGCGTGGCGATGATGACGAAGTCGGCATCCTCGAAGGCCTCGCGCGGATGCAGCGTTGCCGTGAGGTTGAGCGGCACGTCCTTGAAGTAGCGATTAATGTCGACATCATCGATCGGCGCAATGCGCTGATTGATCATCTCGACCTTGTCGCGAAGGATATCAAGCGCGACGACGGTGTTGTGTTGAGCCAGCAAGACAGCGCTGGAAAGCCCAACATACCCCGTGCCGGCGATCGCAATCTTCATGGGATAAAAGCCTTGCTTGGCGACAGTCGCCAATCGTCTCGCGGGCGCCCCACCTGCGAGACACGGTCCTGAATGCGATCAAGGGGTGATCGCACCGTGGTTTAAGCGCACGGCGTTTCCCGATGTCAACGCATCACCGTGTGGAACACCGTCGAGACCCGCCGTCGTATCGGTTTTGCGACGGCGATGTGACACGACAATGTCGATCCCTGTGGACCGCCATGTGTTCAGGCGTCCGGGTCGGACGTGAAAGAGGCCGCCTCATCAGCGCCGTCGATCGGCGCAGCGCCGGCCTCGACCTGTAGGCGGCTGATGATGTCGTTCAACAGGCGAGCGACCTCGACCTTCTGATCGACGGTGAGCGCCTCAAGTGCGGTGTCAATCTGGCGCAGGGGATCAAGCGGCAAAAGCGCGTAGCCGGCTTCGGTCAGGTCGAGGCGATCGGATCGATGGTGCCCGGCGGGGCCGGCCTTCACCACATAGCCCTTGGCGATCAACGTGCGCACCGTGCGGGTGACGGGGCCGATGGCGATCTGTTGAAAGCGGGCTAGCGCGCTTGATGTGCGCGCGGACGGCTCCGCGTCGGCCAGATAGCGCAAGGCGGTCCATTGGGCAGGATAAAGCCCTTGCGCATGCCCTGCCGAATGCAGCGCGCGGGCGGCTAATTCAAAGAGGCGCGATAAGGCAATGGTGGTCAAAGGAGCATGCGTCATACTGGGAAAAGAGTCTCAAAACCTCCTGTTGTTCAAGTCCCCTTTATTTGGGACGTCCATCTACGTCAGCTTCCGTTATGGCAGTTCCGGTTGACCCAAGCGACTGTTTGATTGCATCCAATAAATTGTTTCTTGGCAATATGTTAGAACCGCTCAATCGCAGACATGCACGCCGTGCAGGGGCGCGCAATCATTCGAAGCATGGCGGTCTGACGGACCTTTCTGATAGAACGTTGAACGGTGTGGCGTTAGGATTACATACTCAGTGAGCTCATAACGAGTTACGACCACAAGGTGTCATGTCGTAGCTTGTTGGATGGGGGCTGAGCGCGGCAAGGCGAAGGTGAGGCCCGCACAGACGATCAAGAGCACCGCAGAGCCGATCAGCGCCGCCTCGATGCCTCCGAACTGGTACAACAGCCCCGACAGCAAGGTGCCGGTGAAGCGTCCGACCGCATTGGCCGCATAGTAAAAGCCGACATCCTCGGCCGCCTTCTCAGAGCCCGCATAGGCCAAGATGAGATAGGAGTGGACCGAGGAGTTGACCGCGAATGCAAAGCCGAAGACGGCCAGGCCGCCGACCAGCACCCAGTCGGCTGGCGCGCCGCCGATGTGCAAGGCAAGCGCGATCACGGCCGGGACCGCCGCCAAGCCCACTGACCACCCGCGCGCGGCTATGACCTCGCTGGAGAGGCCATCGGCGCTGCGCTTGACGAGGCGCGGCGCCAGCGCTTGAACGACGCCATAGGCAATGGTCCACACCGCCAGAAATGCGCCGACCATGGGGAACGTCCAACCCTGGCTGTAGAGAAACACCGGCACACCGACAACGAACCAGACATCGCGCGCGCCGAACAAGGCAATACGCGCGGCGGCCAAGAGATTGACGCCGCGGTTCTTGGCGAACAGCTCGCGCGCCGACTTCGATGCCTTGGCCTTGCCGAGTTCGCGCGGCAACAGGGCGATGACGCCGATGAGCACACAGCCCAGCGCGCCCGCCATCGCCCACAGCGCGACGCGGAAACCAAGGCTTTCCAACAGGATCCCACCGAGGAAGAAGCCGAGCCCCTTCATCGCGTTTTTTGAGCCGGTGAAGAAGGCCACCCAGGCAAACAGCCGGCTGCCGCCGCCTTCCGCTCGGGCGGCCTTTTCGGCGACCTTAATGGCTGATTTCGAGGCCGTCTTGGTGAGGTCCTTGGCAAGGCCGCACACCCCTTGAGCGAGCACCACCCACACGACCGAGACAAAGGCCGCCCAGTCCGGCGACAGGGCGGACAGGAGCAAGAAGCCGGTGATCTGTGCGGCAAGCCCGACCGCCAGCATGCGCGGGATGCCGAAGCGGGTGGCAAGCCATCCGCCCACCAGATTAGCGCCAATGCCGGCCGCCTCATAAAAGAGGAACAACAAGGCCAGCGTGAAGGGCGAATAGCCAAGCTTGAAGAAGTGTAACAGCACGAGCATGCGCAGCGCGCCGTCGGTCAGCGTGAAGCCCCAATAGCTCGCCGTCACAATGAGATAGTCTCGCGTGCCCTTCGTCACAGCCCGACCGCCTCCATGTGCTTGGCCAGGTCGACCATGCGGCAGGCATAGCCCATCTCGTTGTCGTACCAGCCATAGACCTTCAACAGCGTGCCGTCGGTGACAAGCGTCGACAAGGTGTCGATGATGGCCGAGCGGGTATCCCCCACGTAGTCGACCGACACCAGCGGGCGCGGCTCAACGCCCAGGATGCCAGCCAGCGGCCCCGCGGCGGCCGCGGCAAACAGGTCGTTGACCTCCTCGGCGGTGACCGGGCGAGCCACCTCGAACACGCAATCGGTCAAGGAGGCGTTGAGGACGGGCGCGCGGACGGCGTGGCCATCGAGCTTGCCCTTCAGCTCGGGATAGATGAGCGCGATCGCGGTCGCCGAGCCGGTGGTGGTGGGCTGCAAGGAGACCATCGCCGAGCGGGCGCGGCGCAAGTCCTTGTGCGGCGCGTCAACCACCACGTTGGTGTTGGTGGGATCGTGGATGGTGGTGATCTGGCCGTGGCGGATACCGATGGCTTCGTGGACCACCTTGACGATAGGCGCGAGGCAATTGGTGGTGCACGACGCGGCCGTCACGATGGGGTGACGGGCCGGGTCATAGAGGTGCTCGTTGACGCCGACAACGACATTGAGCACCGAGGCGTCCTTAACCGGCGCCGCGACGATGACGCGCTTGGCGCCGCGATCAAGGTGGCCTTGCAAGGTGGCGGGCGTCAGGAACTTGCCGGTCGCCTCCAAAACGACGTCGACGCCGACGTCACCCCACGGGATGTCGCCGGGCGACGTGTGGGCAGAGAACCCAACCCGGTGGCCGTCAACGTGGATCGCGTCGTCGCCGTGCGCCGCGATGTCGGCGCGCCACCGGCCTTGGGTGGAATCAAACGTCAACAAATGCGCCGTAGCGGCAGCGCCGCCGCTCTTTTCGTTGACGTGGACGATCTCCAGGCGATTGTCCCGCCGGGGATCATCCGCCGGCCGATGGGCGGCCCCAAAGGCCGCGCGAAAGGCGAGGCGGCCGATGCGCCCCATGCCATTGATTCCGATTCGCATGTCAAGGAACCCCCAACGTCAGGACTGACGGTCATCCAGGCGCGCCAGGTCGTCGACGCGGTTTTGCAAGGAGGCGCGGTCCAGCGCCTCGAACGGAAGGGCGACGAAGGCCTCGATACGCCGCCGCAGCATGCGGAAGGTGTCATTGAAGGCGCGATCAATCTCCCAAGGCTCGCCGGTGACGGCGGCCGGGTCGGTCAAGCTCCAATGGCCGGTGATGGCGCGGCCGGTGGGCATGTCGCACATTTCGCCCGCTTCTTGGTCACACAGCGTGAAGATGAAATCGAGCGCGGGCGCGTCGGCGCCAAGGTAAGCGTCCCACGACTTTGAACGCGCTTGCTCAGTGGGAAAGCCAAGCACGCTCAACGTCTCGATCGCCTTGGGATTGGGGGCTGGCTTGGGCTTGGAGCCCGCGCTGAACACCTCAAAACGATCCCCACCCACCTTGGTCATGATGCTCTCGGCCATGATCGACCGGGCAGAGTTGCCCGTGCACAAAAAGAGGACCTTCAAACGCCGGCTTAGCATGACTCACTCCTATCCTTCCGTTTTGGACATCGTTGTTTTAAGCCGCCCACTCACGAGCCAGGGCGGTCGCCCCGTCCATGCGGGCCATGTGGTGAAGGGCCGCGGCCCGGGCCTGAGGCGTCATGCCTGCCCAATCAAGGGTGGCAAGTTCGGTGATGCGGGCCGAGAGCTGACGATAGGCCAGCCGCACCGCCGCCTCGCGCTCCGCCTCCGGGGCGGCCACCGGATCGGGGATGCCCCAATGGACGCTATGGGCGGGGCCAATGAAGGTGGGGCACGGCTCGCTGGCCGCGTCGTCGCACACGGAAATGACCAGATCGACCGGCGTGGCCGCCGGGCCGGACACGTCAACCCAAGACTTCGGCGCGAGGCCCGTGATGTCGAAGCGCAGCTGGGTCAACAGGCGCACGACAGCCGGATCAAGCGCACTCGCCGGCTTCGATCCCGCCGAAATGGCCTGAAATCGACCGTTGCCATAGCGATTGAGCAGGGCCTCCGCCATGATCGAGCGGGCGGAGTTGCGCGTGCAGACAAACACGACGCGGACTGGCTCGCCCGCTGCAAGCGTGGCCCCACCGCGCGGCAATGTGCGCCCCAAAGACAACGTCGCGACAAGGCCCTCAAGCGCGCCGTCATGCAGGCGATAGGCGATGATGCGACCTTGGCGATGGGCGGTCACGAGACCCGCCTCGCTCAAGAGCCCCAGGTGCGCCGACAAGGTGGCCGGGTGCACCGCCAAGAGCCGGGCGATCTCGCCGGCCGGCATGGCGCGCGGGGCATAGCGGGCCAAGAGCCGGGTGATCGCCAGGCGCGTGGGCGCGCCCAGCGCCGCAAACCGGCGAGCGATCAACTCGTCCGCACTCGCACCTGTGTCATCCCCCCTATCGAGCACGGGGGTTGGCATCAGGGAGGCGGGATCCGGCGCGGACATGGGGCCCCAGGCGAGTTTCAGGAGGGTTTCAGGAGTTTCTCAGGAGATCGACGCGGTGATCGTTTGATATTTTTTTGATTATCAAATTATCAGCATCCCATGACGACCGTGTGACGGTGCCGGACGCATTCGGCGGCTGCCGGCGCGGTGCGGGGTCCCGCCGATCGCAGCTGCCCGATCTTGACTTCACCGGCGGCTCCCCCCACGTCTCGGTCAAGCGGGAGGACTGCCATGGCACTGCGTATTCGACCGGTTTGGTCGCCCTTGACGATCTTTTTGATGGTGCTTGGCTTCATCGTGTTTTGGCCACTGGGCTTAGCCATGCTCGGCTACATCCTGTGGGGTGATCGCATCGGCAAGCTCGCCGACGACACCCGCGCGCAATATCGCGGGGCCGGCGTTCAAGGCGTCATCAAGCATTCCACCGGCAACACCACGTTCGACCGCTACCGCCAAGAAGAGCTCGCCCGGCTGGAAGCCGAACGGGCGCGGCTTGAGGAAGAGGCGAAGGCCTTCGAGGCCTATATGCGGGAGCTGCGCCGCGCCAAGGACCAAGAGGAATTCGAACGCTTCCGCGCCACGCGCAGCCACCAGGGATAAGCATCCTTCCGGCCCCCCGGAACATGGAATGGAACCTGACGCAACGGTGGACAAAATGGCGGTTTCCACAGCTGCCCGCGCGCGGTGTTTTGCCAAGCGCGTACAGGTGAGGTGAGGATGCATCGCGGATGGGGGTGACGATTCGTTGGCCCCGCTCGCCCCCCTCTTCTTCAACCGCCGTTGCCCATGTTCTTCAGCGCCGGACGCCCTCACCGTATAGACCCCGATCACCTGGTGGTGACGGTGGACGGGCGTGGCATACGGGTGGCCATTAAGCGCAACGCGCGCGCCAAGCGCTATGGCCTCAGGGTGCCCACCACGGGCGGAGATCCGGTGTTGACCATCCCGCCGGGCGGACGGTTTTCCGAGGCGCTGTCGTTCGCCGAGCGGCACAAGGGCTGGATCATCTCACGGCTGGAGCGCCTGCCTGAGCGCATCGCGTTTGAGCCAGGCGCGGTGGTGCCGGTGCGCGGCGTCGATCATGTGCTTCATCATGTGGCTGGCAAGCGCGGCACGGTGTGGAGCGAGCTGATCGATGGCGTGCCACATCTGTGCGTGGCGGGTGATGCGGCGCATGTGGCGCGTCGGGTGAGCGACCATCTCAAGCGCGAAGCTAAGAAGGACCTCACCACTGCTGTCGCGCTGCATGCTGGGCGTCTGGGCGTGAAGCCCGCGGCGATGACGATCAAGGATACCAAGAGCCGCTGGGGCTCCTGCTCGGCGCAAGGGGCGCTGGCGTTCTCCTGGCGGGTGATCCTGGCGCCGCCGGCGGTGTTGGATTATCTGGCCGCCCACGAAGTGGCACATTTGCGCGAAATGAACCACTCGGCGCGGTTCTGGCGCCTGGTGCGCGAAACCTGCCCGGGCTCGGAAGCCGCGCGCCATTGGCTGAAGCACCATGGCGCGCGCCTGCACGCGTTTGGCTGATTGACCGTTTGATAACGCTGGCGCGCGCGTCCTTGGTGGCAAGGTTCGGCTTTTACGAAAATTCAGCAAGCGTCCTGTACGTCTTCGTCGAGGATAGACGACATGAAGATGAAACAAGGACGCCTTGCCATGGCTCAGACCCCTCCCCCGGTCCCCTCGGGCGCGCGCGGCGCGGTTGGCCGCATTCTCAAATGGGTGTTTGGACTGGGCGCCATCTTCGTTATCGGCGCGTTGTTCTCGGCGTCGCCGTTCTACACGGTCGACCAGGGCGAGGTCGGTATTGTGCTGCGCTTCGGCAAGGTGACAAAAACCGCCGAGCCGGGGCTCGGCTTTAAAATCCCGCTCACCGACAGCGTGGTGAAGCTGACGACCCGCACCGAAAAGCGCGTCTATGAAAACCTGCAGTCCTATTCGGCCGACGTGCAGGAAGCCGCGATCCGCGTGACGGTGAACCACCGCATCCAGGCAGCCTTGGCCGGCGACGTCTACGCCAAATATGGCCGTGACTATGCTGAGCGTATGATCGACCCGATCGTGCCGCAACGCTTGAAAGAAGTGTTCGGCAAATACCAGGCGCAAACCGTGGTCAATGATCGCGTGCGGCTCGGCCAAGAGGTTGAGAGCGCCATCAAGTCCTCGGTGCCGGAAGAAATCGTCATTGAGAGCGTGCAGATCGAAAACATCGACTATTCGGAAGCCTATGAGACCGCCATCGAGGCGGCCGCCCAAGCCGAGGCGGAGGTGCGCAAATCGCGCAACGAGCTGGAGCGCGAGCGCATCGAGGCCGAAAAGCGCGTCGTGCAGGCGCGCGCGCAGGCCGAATCGATCCGCCAGGCCGCCCAGGCCGAAGCCGACGCCATCAAGCTGCGCGGCGATGCCGAAGCGCTGGCGATTGCCGCCAAGGCGAAGGCGTTCATCGACAACCCCGGCTACGTCAATCTGATCGCGGTGGAGCGCTGGGACGGCAAGCTGCCGACCACGCAGCTGCCGGGCTCGGCGGTGCCCTTCGTACCGGTGCCGCAAGGCGCCACGCGGTGAGCGAACCCACCGCCGTCCCACTCCTCCTCCAAGGCTTGGACTATGCCGGCGTCGCGGTGTTCGCCGTGACCGGCGCCCTCGTGGCCGCGCGCAAGCGGCATGATCTGGTGGCGTTTGCCTTTTTCGCTGCCGTCACAGGCATTGGCGGCGGGACGCTGCGCGATCTTCTCCTCGGTGTTCCGGTGTTTTGGATTGAGGCGCAGGGCTATTTGATCGTCACCACGCTCGCCGCGTTCGGCGTCTGGCTTGTGGGCACTGGATCGACAGCACGGGAGCGGTGGCTTTTGTGGCTCGACGCGGTCGGCCTCGCTGCTTATTGCGTGCTGGGCACCGCGAAGGCGCTTAGCGTGGGCGCCCCGCCCGTCGTCGCCGTCGTGATGGGCGTGTTGACCGCCACCTTTGGCGGCGTGGTGCGCGACCTGGTGGCGGGTGAACCTTCGGTCTTGTTGAAGCGCGAGATCTACATCACGGCCGCGCTCGCTGGCGCCGGTGTCTACACCTTGCTCGCCGTCGCCGGCATGGACGCCTCGTCCGCGTCCGTCATCGCCTTCACCGCCGCCCTATTCATCCGCGCCGGCGCCCTGTGGTTCGGCTGGACCTTGCCGGGCTGGCGGGCGGAAGATGAGGGAACGGGCCGGGATCGGTGAGGTGTCGATCACCGCGTCAATGGAAGGGGCGGTGCCAGTTGAACGCCGCGATCCGCGGGTCCGAGGCGAAAGTCTGCCTGTCAAAATCGATATTGTGCCTTGGATGATCACAGCGGGCTTGGACGCCGGCTGATGAAAGGCGGATGCGCCACGTTTGCTGGTCTCCCGGAACGCGGCTTTCAAAGGCCGAGCAGGCCAGAACGGCGAGATTTCGCCCCC
Source organism: Rhizobium sp. Q54 (assembly GCA_943373055.1). Lineage (GTDB taxonomy): Bacteria > Pseudomonadota > Alphaproteobacteria > Rhizobiales > Ancalomicrobiaceae > CALSBD01. The sequence goes on along the minus strand of CALSBD010000009.1, from coordinate 954 downwards.
CGCTGGGATCGCGGACGGAATTATACTGGATCACCTCGACCTGCGACATGCGCGCGGCATCGGCCAAGGCTTGGCACGGGCCATAGTCTGTTGGATGCATCCACTCGCGCTGGAAACTCACCAGTGGCGGCGCGGTGAGGTCAAGCATGCGCCCGGTCAAGATGGCAACGGAAAACGCGCTGTATTCTGCTGGATTGCTCGGCCAAGGCAGCCCCGGTGCCTCAATGAAAAATAAAAGACGGTAGAATGCCAGCTCCGCTACCGCTGTCGTCGGCTCAATTGAGGCATAGAAGACACCAGGCGAATATCCAGCCCGTCGAAAGCGAGAACCGTGCGGATAAGCTGCGCCATATCTGAACGGGGTTTTCAACAAAACATGAAGATCAACACACTCCAACGGATAGGTTGGTTTAGTCTGCTCGATCAAACTTTCCAATAAAGCTTGGTCGGCCAACGTATCCGCGATTTTCATCGTCGAGACGTAGTGCTGAGCTTCCACAAGTCGCCAACAGGGACCGCGATAGTCCGAGACCTCAAACGCGTGCGCGTCTGGCATCCAAGTAGGCAATGACATCCAAAAGCCCCTTGATGCTTTGAATGAGGTCGAGCGGTTTCGCCTCGAGTGCCGTGTTCGGCGTCACCAACCATTGCGCGGCCAGCGCGTCCTCTCCGCCAACCATGGCGTCGAGCGAGCGATAAAGCCGGGCGAATAGGACACCCAACTCAAAGGGCTTGCTGCCCGGCGTGAGTTGAAATGCGCCGGACCGCATGCGCGAGACCGTGGGCTCGCTGACCCCGATGACTGCGGCGAGGACCCGCCCCGGCAGAAGCAACCGATCGGCGGCCCGAATAACAGCTGTCGTCACCACGCGCGCGGCTTCGACATCTTGGTTTGGAGCGAGAACGGGCGACGGCATGAGCGATCTCTTTCTACAGAAAGAATATTCTCATTTT
>CALSBD010000008.1:0-18018 GCA_943373055.1 Rhizobium sp. Q54 | reverse complement strand
TCCTTTTTATTAAACTCTTCATGCGCTCCGATCAGACCTGTGTATGAGTGAAAGATATGACTCAACAAAACTCCCGATTGCTGGCATCAATAGGCTATGACAAAGCCAAGGCACTTTATTAGGCGGGTAGTCCCGCCTTTGTTGGTCGAAATTGCCGTCTGGGCGCCAGTTGGAGAACTGGTCAGTGCGGTATTAAAACTTTTTCTCGGTACAGATTTCGAAATGTCTCAGTTTTTTCTAGCTAACATATCCATGATTAGGGGAGTTGGGGTAGGCCTTATTATTGCGTTTACGATTGACGATTTGGCATCTAAGGATTCGTGGATCCTCGCTACATGGAAAAGTTTTTTTGGTCACAAAGCTAACGTTATTTTTGAATTTGATAATAATGATCATAATGTATTTCGATATGTTTTAAATATAAAGATTGGTCGAGACAGCAAGAATGTTTTTTTCGCAGCCAGATCAGCTAAACTAATTCATTATATTGATGGAACATCAAAGTGGGAGTGGATCGCTCCTCAAGTTATCTTATGGGAGAAAAATCAAGCCAAGAAGGGCGAAGATCAGGTTTTTCAATTATTCAGCCGGAATCACAAACAACCTAGTATAATAACATGTATTGGACGTCAAGTCGAAATTGATAATTTTATTTTATCAAATTTTCTAATTGAGATATTTATAAATATTAACGGTCAAACTGAAAAAGTGCGTCGTGTATTTGAAGTACATCCGCCCAGTGCGGTCGTCACACGTATGTTAGAACCAGATTGGATGTCTTACACTCCGGAGGAGCCGTCATAACTGCGGTTTAAACATCACTATGGACTAACAGCGCGGCATGATAATAGCTGCCGTAACTCCGCCCAAACCGGTCTTTTTAGCTTGATTGCGTTGATTGCCGTCAATATTGATCTTCTCGAAGTGAGCGTAATGCTTGACGACTAACACCTAATCAACATTGGTATACCGATACCAGATTTAGCTCCATCCCTTAAAGGCTGCCTCCCGCGCTACCTAGAGCTTGAAAGGCTTTCTAACTAAGGCCGCATTCAGTTGTTGGTCAACAGGATATCGCATCGGCACAGCGTCGCCGTCGCCAGATGGATCGCGTCGGGAATGGAGAGGCGATGGCGTCCCCGAATAGATGCGGCTTCGATCAAAACGTCACGAGAGACGGGAACAAGGTCGATCCATCCGCTATCTTCTAACAGGTGGCGATAAATGGCCTCTGCCCGAGCATTCTGGGCAATCTTTGCGCCAACCAAAACCTCAAGGAGCGTGAGTTCACTTGTTGCAAGCTGAACCGATCCGCGCCTCGCCATTTCAAAAAGATCAACCAGTACGTCTCCGTAAGCTTCAAACCCTTCGACAAAATAAATCAGTATATTTGTGTCAATATACATCCGCATTCCAACGAACTCGGTTCGGTCGGCGCGTTCAATCATCGCCAGCGATCACGTTCCGTCCGCACGAATGTGTCGACGGCTTCAGGTGTCGGAAACACACCTTTAGCAGCGCCAAAATAGTCCATGATACCGGCTTGGCTCGGGCTGGTCGGGCGCGGCCGCATGGCAACGAGATTGTCATGGACCTCGACCCAAAGCTCATCACCCGGCTTCAAGCCAAGCCGTTCCAACGCCTCCGCGGGAAGCGGGATCGATCCATCTGGATTGAGCTTCGTCACGGTCATGAACCACGTTCCAAACTCGCCCATGGATACTACTCTAGTCGGTCAAAGGCGCAAGAAAGAAGCATATTCAAAGTTGCAGTTCAGCTGACCTCAAAGCCCTTTTCGATAACAGACGCGGCTCAACAACATCTGTGCCGAACGAAAAAGGCGCGGCCGTTCCGTGGAAACGACCGCGCCGCTCTCAGATAAGCTTGGGTCGAACACCCCTCACGCCGCCTTTTTCAAGATATCCCCCAGCGTGCCGATCAGCTCGTCGATTTGCGCCTTGGAGATGATGAGCGGCGGGGACAGGGCGATGATGTCGCCGGTGGTGCGGATGAGGATGCCGCGCTCATAGGCCTCCAGGAAGATCGAGAAGGCGCGCTTGGTCGGCTGGCCGGCGATCGGCTCCAGCTCAATGGCGCCGATGAGGCCGCAGTTGCGCAGGTCGATGACGTGCGGCAAGCCCTTGAGCGAGTGGATCGCGTCCTCCCAATAGGGCGCAAGCTCCTTCACCCGGTTGAACAAGCCTTCCTCGGCATAGGTATCAAGTGTGGCCAGCGCCGCCGCGCACGCGAGCGGATGCGCCGAATAAGTGTAGCCGTGGAACAGCTCGATCATGTGCTCCGGGCCGGTCATGAAGGTGTCGTGGATGTGCTGGCGCACGAACACCGCGCCCATCGGCACCGTGCCCGACGTGATGCCCTTGGCCGTCGTCATCATGTCGGGGATAACGCCGAAATAGTCCGCGCCGAACGGCTCGCCGAGCCGACCGAAGCCGCAGATCACCTCGTCGAAGATCAACAGAATGCCGTGCTTATCGCAGATCTCGCGCAGCCGCTTCAAATAGCCCTTCGGTGGGATCAACACGCCCGTCGAGCCCGCGATCGGCTCGACAATGACGGCGGCAATGGTCGACGCGTCATGCAGCGCCACAATGCGCTCCAGATCCTCGGCCAGTTCCGCGCCATATTCAGGCTCGCCGCGGGAGAAAGCGTTGCGCGACAGATCATGGGTGTGGCGCATATGATCGACGCCGGTGAGCAGCGCGCCGAAGTGCTTGCGGTTGGAGACGATGCCGCCCACCGAGATGCCCCCAAAGCCCACGCCGTGATAGCCGCGCTCGCGACCAATGAGCCGCGTGCGCCCTGCCTCGCCGCGCGCCCGCTGATAGGCGATCGCGATCTTCAAGGCGGTGTCGACCGACTCCGAGCCGGAGTTGGTGAAGAAGATGCGGTTCAAATCCGCCGGCGCCAGCGCGGCCAACCGTGAGGCAAGCTCAAACGCGCCGGGATGGCCCATCTGGAACGCGGGCGCGTAGTCGAGCTCCGCCGCCTGCCGCTGGATCGCCTCCACCACGCGCGGCCGCCCGTGCCCGGCATTGCAGCACCACAGCCCCGCCGTCCCGTCCAACACCTGCCGCCCGTCCGCCGTCGTGTAGTGCATGTCCTTGGCCCCCACGAACATGCGGGGGTTTTCTTTGAACTGGCGATTGGCGGTGAACGGCATCCAGAACTGCTCAAGCGAGTTGGTCTGGACAGGGCGCGACTGGATGTTCATCGAAGGCCTCGGCGGGTTGCGGATCACGACCGGAGGTAAGGATGGCACACTCCGGCAGACATAGCTGCCAAAGTGACGCTGAATTGATCAAGTGGTCAAGTCGCGCTATGCCATCGCGAGCGGTCCACGAGGCGGCTCACCATCGGTCCAGCCGGTGGCAAGCCCGCGCGGGTCGGTCCAGCTTGGGGGCGCAATGACGGACACCACCCACGCAGAGGTTCCCGCCGGCCGCGCGACGACGCGGGTGGGCGAGGCCAATGTTGAGAAGATCCTCGACGCGGCGCTGGGCGTGTTCGCCAGCTATGGCTTTCGCGGATCCCGCATCGATCAGATCGCCGAAGCGGCCGGCATGTCGAAACCGAACCTCCTGTATTACTTCCCCACCAAGCAGGCGCTTTACACCGCCGTGCTCACCCGCACGCTCGATATGTGGCTGGAACCCTTGCGCGCGATTGATGCCGCCCAGGACCCGCGCGCCGCACTGGCCGACTATATTGAGCGCAAGCTTGCCTATTCGCGCTCGCACCCAGAGGCCTCGCGGCTGTTCGCCATGGAGGTGATGCAAGGTGCGCCCATGCTCGCCCCCACGCTCGCCACCGATCTCGCCGCCCTGGTTGAGGCCAAGGTGGCCATCCTCACCCGCTGGATCGACGAGGGCCGCCTCGCGCCGATCGATCCGCGCCATCTTCTCTTCCACATCTGGGCGACCACCCAACACTATGCCGACTTCGCCACCCAGATCCACACCTTGACCGGCACGGGTTTGGAGGATGAGGCGACGTTTCAATCGGTCACTCATTCGGTCTTGACGACGCTTCTCGATGGCGTCATGCCCCGCTGACATCGTGGCCCCTCACGCCCGGAGCTTCCCATGACGCCTGCCGAATTCGAAGCGCTTCCCTATCGCCCGTGCGTTGGCGTGATGCTCATCAACCGGCAAGGCCTGGTGTGGGTCGGCAGTCGCGCCGATCAGACGCAGCCCGAGCACGTGGCGCCGGGCTATTTGTGGCAGATGCCGCAAGGGGGCGTCGATCCGGGCGAAGACCTCTTGGCCGCCGCCCGCCGCGAGCTGTGGGAGGAGACCAATGTGCGCTCCGCCACGCTATTGGCCGAGGCGCCCGAGTGGTACACCTACGATATCCCGCGCGAGGTGGTGTCGGGCGGCTGGAAGCATAAATGGCGCGGTCAAACCCAGCGCTGGTTCGCCTTCCGCTTTGACGGCGAAGACAGCGAGGTGGATATCTTCAATCCGCCCGCCGGCGAGCAAGAGTTTGACGCTTGGCGCTGGGAGCGCATGGAGCGCCTGCCGGAGCTCATTATCCCCTTCAAGCGCCCGGTCTATGAAAAGGTCGTCGCCGCCTTCCGCCATTTGGGTGCGTAGCACTACGCAAGCAACCCGGCTGCCTCTCCTTGAGGCGGCCTGGCGCGCATTCAACCTTCGGCCAAGTCCCGTCCGATTTCGACCCTACGAAGCGGTTTAATTGATAATTATCATGGCGTTCGATCCTTTCCCCGACGAAAGTTGCGACCGCGCTTTGTAGACGCTTGATGGCTTTTTAGGCTAAAGCGCTCAGTCAGTGGCAGCGGATACCGGAGGAGGGCCGGTGTTCGGCTCGTCGTATTCCAATCTGGGAGGAAGCGGATGTCGGACAACGTGTTTCCGGTGCCGGAGGCGATCGCCAAGAGCGCCCTGGTCGATAATGCCACCTATCTCGCCATGTACGAGAAGTCGGTGAACGACCCCAATGGATTTTGGGGCGAGCACGGCAAGCGGATCGATTGGTTCAAGCCCTACACCAAGGTCAAGAACACGTCGTATGACCCGCACAATGTCTCGATCAAGTGGTTCGAGGACGGCACCACCAACGTCGCCTACAACTGCGTTGACCGCCATGTGAAGGCCGGCCGCGGCCACCATGTCGCGATCATCTGGGAAGGCGACGACCCCAAGGACGACGAGAAGATCACCTATTCGGAGCTGTTGGAGCGCGTCTCCAAGTTCGCCAACGTCTTGAAGGCGAAGGGCGTCAAGAAGGGCGATCGCGTCACCATCTATTTGCCGATGATCCCTGAGGCGGCCTATGCGATGCTGGCCTGTGCCCGCATCGGCGCCATGCACTCCATCGTGTTCGGCGGCTTCTCGCCCGATTCCATCGCCGGCCGCATCGAGGACTGCCAGTCCAAGATCGTCATCACCGCCGACGAGGGCCTGCGTGGCGGCCGCAAGGTGCCGCTCAAGGCCAATGTTGACGCCGCGATCGAGAAGGTCGGGGGCGTGGACCACGTTATCGTGGTCAAGCGCACCGGTGGCGCGGTGGCCATGAAGGACGGCCGCGACGTCTATTATGACGAAGCCGCGCGCATGGTCTCGGCCGATTGCCCCTGCGAGGAGATGAACGCGGAAGACCCGCTGTTCATCCTCTACACCTCCGGCTCGACCGGCAAGCCCAAGGGTGTGATGCACACCACCGGTGGCTATCTCGTCTATGCCTCGATGACGCATCAATACGTCTTCGACTATAAGCCCGGCGAGATCTACTGGTGCACCGCCGACGTGGGTTGGGTCACAGGCCACTCTTACATCGTGTATGGCCCGCTCGCCAACGGCGCCACCTCGCTGATGTTCGAAGGCATCCCCACCTACCCGTCGGCCTCGCGCTTCTGGGACGTGGTGGACAAGCACAAGGTCAACATCTTCTACACCGCGCCGACCGCGATCCGTTCGCTGATGGGCGCGGGCGAAGAGCTCGTCAAGCGCACGTCACGTAAATCACTTCGCATCCTCGGCTCGGTCGGCGAGCCGATCAATCCGGAAGCGTGGCTGTGGTATTACAACGTGGTTGGCGAGAAGCGCTGCCCGATCGTTGACACCTGGTGGCAGACCGAGACCGGCGGCATCCTCATCAGCCCGCTGCCCGGCGCGACCGCGCTCAAGCCCGGCTCGGCCACCCGGCCGTTCTTCGGCGTGCAGCCGGCCCTCGTCGATGCCGACGGCAAGACGCTGGAAGGCGCTACCGACGGCAATCTCGTGATCCTCGATAGCTGGCCGGGCCAAATGCGCACCGTCTATGGCGATCACGAGCGCTTCGTGCAGACCTACTTCTCCACCTATAAGGGGATGTATTTCACCGGTGACGGCTGCCGCCGCGACGCGGACGGATATTACTGGATCACCGGCCGCGTCGACGACGTCATCAACGTCTCGGGCCACCGTATGGGCACCGCCGAGGTGGAAAGCGCGCTCGTCGCCCACCCGAAGGTGTCGGAAGCCGCGGTGGTGGGCTATCCGCACGACCTCAAGGGCCAGGGCATCTATGCCTATGTGTCGCTGATGGAAGGCGAGGAGCCGACCGAGGCGCTGCGCAAAGAGCTCGTCGCCTGGGTGCGCAAGGAGATCGGCCCGATCGCCTCGCCCGACCTCATCCAGTTCGCCCCCGGCCTGCCCAAGACCCGCTCCGGCAAGATCATGCGCCGCATCCTGCGCAAGATCGCCGAAGACGAATTCGGCGCTCTCGGCGACACCTCGACGCTCGCCGACCCGACCGTGGTCGACGACCTCATCTCCAACCGCCAAAACCGCAAGGCGGGCTGAGCGATCCCAATGCGATAAATCGACCTCGCGCGACCGGGCGACCGGCGCGCGGGGGGTGGACATCAGCAGCCCCCGCCGGGTGATCGGCGGGGGTTTTTTTGGTGTTGGGGGACGCATGGGCGTCAGGTGGAAGCGCTGTGTTGACATCGTCAACACGGGCGCTCAGGATAAGCCATGCCTAACGAACACCCGACCGCCGAAGTCAATATTCATCTGCGTGCGCGCGCGCAGGATCGGGCGCTCATTGACCAGGCTGCCGAGCTCATTGGCGCTAACCGCTCGCAGTTCATGCTCGCCTCCGCCTTGAAGGAAGCGAAGACCGTGCTCCTGGATCAAACGGCGCTTTATGTGGACACCGTCGCTTTTCAAAAGACCCTGGATTGGCTCGATGGCCCCGCCGACCCGGCAAGCGAAGCGGGCATGGCCCGGCTAAAGGCCGTGACGGCGCCCTGGGCTGAGCCTCGCTCTGAGGACTGACCGGGTGCTCGAGCCGCACCCTTTGACCGCCGCTCACAGGCTCGACGGCTTTCAATCCGGCGAGCCGGTGCTCGACGACTGGCTCAAGACCCGCGCGCTCGACAACATGACGCTCGGTGCCAGCCGCACCTTTGTCATCACCCAGACTGGAACGTCCGATGTCATCGGGTTTTATGCCCTCGCCATGGGCCAGGTGCTGCCCCAAGACGTTACCGGTGCCATGCGGCGCAACATGCCGCGCCAGATCCCGGCAGTGATCCTCGCCCGCCTCGCCGTTGATCGTCGCGCGCAAGGCCAAGGCCTCGGTGCCGCCCTCCTTCAAGACGCCGTCCACCGGTCGCTGCGCGCCATCACCCTCGTGGCCGCCCGTCTCCTCATCGTCCACGCCATCTCCCCGGCGGCGGAAACGTTTTATGAGCGCCACGGGTTTACCCGATTGCCGGTTCCGACGCCGACCTACGGGCTCGATTTGATGAAGTATGCGCGGGTGTGAGAGGGGGGAAGCGTGGTAAAGACCTTAGGCTCGGCGCGGCACGCGGCGCTTGTTGGGCTCCTCATCGCCGCCCGCGAGCGCGCCGGCCTCACCCAAACCGATCTCGCCACGCGCCTGGGCGAATACCAATCCTTCGTCGCCCGCCTGGAAAGCGGCCAGAGGCGCATCGACGTGGTCGAACTGATCGCGATCGCTGACATCCTGGGGATTGATGCGGCGGACGTGGTGAAGGCGGTGGCGGCGGTCAGCGCCCCGCCGCTCACCGATCCGCGCGGGTGACCCAGCGAACGACAGCGCGACAGGGGCCGGCGACCTCCCGGAAAAGGGGGAGCTGGGTGGGAGGGCAATCCTCTTAACCGTCAGTGCACGCTAGACTATAATATTTTCGCGTTTGGGTAGAATATCGCTTTGAAAGCGAGCGGTTCCGTTATGAGGCCGGGATACGACCATGAACACACTGACGTATCAGGGGTATGAGGCGATCCTCGAATACGATGCGGACGTCGAGCTGTTCCACGGCGAGGTGATGAACCTGCGCGACGTCATCACCTTCCAAGGCCAATCCGTCACAGAGCTCAAAACCGCATTTGCGGCGTCCGTCGATGACTATATCGCATTTTGCCAGGAGCGCGGTGAGGACCACGAAAAGCCCTACTCCGGCCAATTCGTCGTCCGCGTCACCCCCTCCCTCCACCGCGCGGTCGCCATGGCCGCCCGCAAAACCGGCCAAAGCCTCAACAAATGGATCGCCATGACCTTGGAGCGGGCGGCGATGTGAGGGGGTCGTTCGGTTGATACGAGACGACGGCATTTTGCCGTCGGTCGGATTAAATGCTACCGTTCTCGTGGATGGAGGCCGCCATGGAAACCGCCGAAAAGATCAGCATTACAATGACGCCCGAGATGATGCGGACCATCCGGGCGAGCGTGGCGTCAGGCGAGTATGCTTCCACCAGCGAAGCCCTGCGCGACGCCGTCCGCGTCTGGCAGCGCGACCGCGAGGAGCACGCGCAGCGCCTGGAATCCATCCGCGCCCGCATTCACCGCTCAATTGACGATCCCCGGCCGTCAGTCACCGGCGATGAGGTCAAACGGCGTTTGGCCGCCCTTCACGAGGAAACCGTGAAGGGGCAAGATCGTGAAGATTTATAAAGTTATCTAACGCCCTGAGGCAGTCTCCGACATTCTCGATGTCTACCGTTGGGTCCATTCCGTGAGCTTGGACCCTGTCACGGCTCAGCGGTTCACAGACCGGATTTGGGCAGCCTGCGAGAAGATCGGCAACGCGCCACTCGGCGGGCGTCCCAGGGATGACCTGTTGCCAGGGCTGCGGACGGTGCCATTTGAGAAAAAGGCGATCATTGCCTACCGGGTGGACGGCGAGACGGTCGAGATAGTGAATGTGTTCTATGGTGGCAGTGATTACGAGGCGATCTTACTCAGACCAAAGCCAGCGAGCTGATGGGTACATCACAGCCCGAGATTTCGTGGTTCTTCAAGGTACGTTTTCGCGAGTACTCCATCGAACGCCTCATGTCGTTTCTGAAAACGTTTGATTGCGACGTTGAAATCATTTCTCGATCCCGTTCGCACAATACGGGGCGCGGACAGAACACGTTCAGTTCCCCTCTTGGCATTGCGCCGCCCATGCAGCTCCCTCCAATTTAAAGCGACCGGCTAGCCGAAAGCGCAAATGTAGCGTATAGCTACATCAATGAAGCAGGTCATTTACACTCGGGCCGCAGTTCGCGCGCTTCGTCGAATGCCGGCGAACGCGGCTCAGTTGATCCGCTTGAAAATTGACGCCTACGCCCATGATCCCGCTTCGCAAGCGAACAATGTGAAGGCGTTGCGGGGTCGAGACGGCATTCGGCTTCGGGTCGGTGATTGGCGGGTGATAATGGATGATCAAGGCACGGTCCTCGCTGTCCTCGACATCGGCCCGCGCGGGAGTGTCTATGACTGAGAGATCAACTCATGAATGAGATGGTGACCATCCCCCGCGTCGAATATGACCGCCTTCGCACGGCCGCCGAGGATTTGGCGGATCTTCAGGCTTATGACGCCGCAAAGGCATCGGTGGCGTTGGGAGAGGACGAACTGCTGCCATCCGACGTCGTCGATCGCCTGTTGGCCGGGGAAAGCCCCGTCCGGGTGTATCGACGGCTGCGCGGGCTCACTCAGGCGGCGTTGGCGGCGCGGGCCGGGGTGGGGCGGGTGACGGTGGCGGAGATCGAGACAGGACGGAAGACGGGCTCGGTGGCCAGCTTGCGCCGGCTTGCCGCCGCGCTTGAAGTCACGGTGGATGATCTGGCCGTTTGACGTCTATTGAGGGGAAGCGGCCAGCTAGTCTTGGAAAATCGCGCAGGGTTCAGAGGACCTACTGCCCCAAGCTTGCCCCCAGCCGGTGCGGTTCGTGCCGTGGCGACGCGAACAGGTGGAGCTACGACCTCTCTTGTTAACGAGTGGGCGGGTGGCTCCAACATTTCGGTGGCCGAAACCAAGCCCCTTCGACGACCGCCGCCCTCGTTTATACCCCCAACAAAACACCAAAAGGCGGCGTGCTTTCACACGCCGCCCGTTGGAATACCGGAGGTCATATCGGTTTTGAGCCGGGCGGGGGCCGTCCGGGGCGTGGTTGTGCGGCTTGAGCGTCAGCTCACGGCCGGTACTGTTGCACCCGCGTGGCGCGGAGACCGGCCAGGCCATGTCGATCAATCGACTGCTGCCAAGACAGGAACTCCTCGGTCGTCAGCGTGTAGCGCGCGCAAGCTTCTTCCAAGGACAATAGCCCACCGCGAACGGCGGCCACCACCTCGGCCTTGCGGCGGATCACCCAGCGCTGTGTATCGCGCGGCGGGAGATCAGCAATCGTCAGCGGGCTCCCGTCGGGGCCGATGACGTATTTCACCCGTGGTCTTACTTGGTCACTCATCGTACTCAGAACTCTCACTCGATATGACCAGATCGAGGGAAACGTTACAGCAGCCGCCTTAAAAGACCCCTAAGCCCTTATCAACACTTCAGTAATGTGCGTTTACGGTTGATCCACCTGTGCTCCAAGCCTCTCGAATAGCTTGCACTTTAGCTTTGTTTACACTTGCGAAAGGGCGAAAAAAATTTCGCTCGACAGGACTTCAGTGGGTTCGCAGCCGATCGAAAGGCGCACAAATCCGGGTTTTACCTGATCTCCCCAGCGCGCCCGACGCTCCGCCGAGGTGTGCACGCCGCCAAACGACGTGGCCGGCCGGATCATCGAGCAGCGCGCGATCACCCGCTCGGCGGCGTCCTGATCGGCGAAGGTGACGCCAATCAAAAAGCCGAACGCTGCCATTTGTTTCACCGCGATGGCGTGGGCCGGGTCACTCGCCAGGCCAGGATAGCGCACCTCCACCACCTTGTCGTGGGCGGCGAGCCGCTCGGCGATCACGCCCGCGGAGTGGCACATGCGCGCAAAGCGCACCTCCAGCGTCTCCAGCCCGCGATAGACTTGCCACGCCTCGAACGGCCCGGGGATCGCGCCGCCGAGCTTGCGCCACTCGCGCACCGCTGCCGCCAGCTCGCCGTCGCGGGTGGAGACGTGGCCGAACAGCACATCCGAATGGCCGTTGATCGCCTTGGTGTCCGATGAGACGACCACATGGGCGCCGCGGTCGAGCGGCCGCTGGCCGAACGGCGTCATGGTGGTGTTGTCAACGACGACGATCGCACCGGCCGCCTTGGCGCGCTGGGCGATCATCTCAATGTCGACCACGTCCAGCCCCGGGTTCGACGGCGTCTCCAGCCAGACGATCCGATACGGGCTCAAATCGAGCGCGGTCATCTCCACCGTCGGGCAAGTGTCGATCGCCACGCCAAGCGGCGCCAAAAAGCGGTTGGAGAGGGCGCGCACCGTATAGTAGCCATCCGACGGCAACAGCACCCGGTCGCCCGCCTTCAAGACGCTGTAAAGAACCGCCGCGCACGCCGCCATGCCGGAGGGAAAGCCGATCGTCTCGGCCTGTTCGAGGTGGCCGAGCGCGCTTTCGACCGCGTCCCAGGTCGGATTGTGGAAGCGGGCATATTGATAGGGCGCCTGGGTGGAGCCGGGCAAGTGAAACATCGACGCCGGCACGATCGGCACCGCGACCGGGTCGCCCGCCGCCAACGTGCGCCCGCGCTTATGCAAAAGATCAGCCGCCAGGCGATCGGTGGTGACGGGCTGTCGAGGATCGGTCACGGCGTGCTCCTAGCGGCGACAATATAAAGTCGATTGTCTATTGGACCCCCGCGCCCCCGGTTTTCCTAGGGCCTCAGCGGCGGGGAGCGGTTCCGCGAATGCATAGCGAGGCAACGGGCCGTCCGCAAAGCCACGAGCCCGACCAAAGATGGCTTGCTTTGCTTCGACGGCGCGGGCATGACCGTCGCCACCCAGCCGCCGTGCCAGGAGCCTGACCCATGCGCATCGACGCCATTCCCGTTGGCAAGAATCCCCCCGAGGACGTCAACGTCATTATTGAAGTGCCCATCGGTGGCGAGCCGATCAAGTATGAGCTCGACAAGGAGGCCGGCACCTTGGTGGTCGACCGCTTCCTTTACACCTCGATGCGCTATCCGGGGAACTATGGCTTCATCCCGCACACCTTGTCGGATGATGGCGACCCGATGGACGTGGTCGTCGTCAACACCCGCGCCATCATCCCCGGCGCGATCATGAACTGCCGCGTCATCGGCGTTCTGCATATGCAAGATGAGGCCGGTGGCGACGAAAAGTTGATCGCCGTCCCCTCCGACAAGCTGACCAAGCGCTATCATAAGGTCCGCAACTATAGCGACCTGCCCGATATCACCGTGCAGCAGATCCAGCACTTCTTCGAGCACTACAAGGATCTGGAGCCCGGCAAGTGGGTGAAGGTCACTTCATGGGGCGATGCCGAAGAGGCCAAGAAGATGGTGGTCGATGGCATCGCGCGCGCCAAGGCCGCCAAGGCGGACGGCTGATCTGTGGGCGCGCTCACGCCCCTGGGGGCTTGAGCGGCCGCGATGCTTAACCCATCGTTAACCCCGGGTCAGTGAACCATGCGGGTGGCGAAGCGGGCGCGCGGGTGTCCGGCCCGCGCCCTGGGGATCGATGGGATGGCCGTGCGGCACAGCGGGCAACAGCGACGGCACAGGCAAGCCACCGGCGCGGCCGGTCGGTCCGCCATGCGCGCGGTCGCGGTATCGCTCGCCGTATTGATCGCGACCGGCGGCCCGGGGATGCTCCCGCCCGCCGTCGCTCAAGGCCCCGTCACACCGGCCCCGCCGACCGAGAGCGAGGCCGCGGCCGCCAAGCGGCGCGATCAGACCCGGGCCGAAATCGAAGCCACCATCAATGAGATCAAGCTCACCGACGAGCGCCAGCAAGCGCTGCGCCGCGAGATTGAAGCGCTCGAGCGGGACCGCGCGCGGCTGACAGCGAGCGCGGTGGAAACCGCCGGTCGCGTGCAGGCGATCGAGGAGAGCCTGTCGGCCGCCGAGCGGCGCATCGATGAGGCCGAGGGCCGCATGGCGCGCATCAAGGTGTCGCTGGCGAGCCGCCGTCTGGTGCTCGTCGAGGTGCTCGCCTCGCTGCAGCGTATGGGCCGCGCCCCGCCCCCCGCTGTCATCGTGCATCCCGAGGACGCGCTCGCCTCCATCCGCTCGGCGATCCTGATGGGTGCGGTTTTGCCGCAGGTGCGTGGCGAGGCGGAGCGGCTGGCCGCCGATCTCTCCGAGCTTGTCACCTTGCGCGACCGGGCGGCGAGTGAGCGCGACGCGCTCCAGGCTGATACGGTCCGTCTCGTCGACGAGCGGCGTAAACTGGAATTGCTGGTGGAGGAGCGTAAGACGCAGCGCGCCGAGGGCCAGAAAAAGCTCGATGAAGAGCGCCGCAAGTCGGCCGCCCTTGCGCTGAAGGCCGACGGCCTCAAGGACCTCATTGAGAAGCTGGAGGCCGAGGTGGCGACCGCACGGCTCGCTGCTGATGCCGCCCGCGCCGCTGATCTTGCCCGCAAGACCGCGCCTCCGGCTCAGCCCGAGCGCACCGCGTCGGCCGGCAATGCCGCCATCGCCGCCCTCACCGATCCCAACCGCATGGAACCGGCCATGGCGTTTTCCAATGCCAAGGGACGGCTCAAATGGCCCGTGCGCGGCGCCAAGCTCAAGGGCTTCGGCGAGCCCGATGGCGCTACCGGCACCGCCCGCGGCCTGACCATCGCCACCCGGTCGGGCGCGCGGGTGACAAGCCCCGCCGACGCCTGGGTGGTCTATGCCGGCCCGTTCCGCAGCTATGGCCAGCTCCTCATCCTCAATGCGGGCGATGGCTATCACGTGCTGTTGGCCGGCATGGAGCGCATTGATGTAGAGCTCGGACAGTTCGTGCTCGCCGGCGAGCCGGTCGGCACCATGCAGGCGTCGGAGACCGCGGCTACCGGCCGCGCCGAGCGGGCGTCAGGCGAGCAGCCCGCTCTCTACGTGGAATTTCGTAAGGACGGCACCACGATCGACCCATCGCCCTGGTGGGCGGCCACTGAAGAGCCCACGCGCCAGGGCGCTGCACCCGAAAATCCCGCGTCATCGCGGCTGGCGACGGTGGATCGCACGCGTCCTGATCCATTTGCCCGGTAGACAGACGGCCCCGCGCGCCGCATGATCGCGGGAAAGTGTTCGCCGGTATGGCTAGTCAAATCGATGCGTTTGCCACACCAATGCCGTGGGGCGAACGTATTGGGGTTTCATCAACCGTAACGGCCCTTGTTGGGCGGTTGGCGGTTTTCGAGGGTCGCGCGCCGCGGGGGGATCCGCTCCGCGCGAGCCAGGGTGGCGCGGAAGCGCCCGGGGCAGACGCGCGGCGATCCGCGTGGTCGATCGGGGGCTTCAAGGCTCGGGCGGACATGCCGCCGGGACAGGAAGGTTGTCGGATGATGCGCAAGGTCTCGCTCTTGATGATGGGCGCCCTGATGGGCGCGACCGCCGTGTTCGGCGTGACGCAGGGCAAGCAGATGTTCACCGGGGTCGCCAATGCGGCGGGCTCGCGGGAGACCTATCAACAGCTCAATTTGTTCGGCGACATCTTCGAGCGCGTGCGCGCCGACTATGTCGAGAAGCCCGACGAGGCCAAGCTGATCGAGGCGGCCATCAATGGCATGCTCACCTCGCTTGACCCGCATTCGAGCTATCTGAGCCCGAAGAACTTCAAGGACATGCAGGTGCAGACCCGCGGCGAGTTCGGCGGGCTTGGCATCGAGGTCACCCAGGAAGACAACTACGTGAAGGTCGTCACCCCCATCGACGACACCCCGGCGTTCCGCGCCGGCGTGCGCGCGGGCGACGTCATCACCCATCTCGATGGCGAAAGCGTCCAGGGCCTCACGCTCAACCAAGCGGTTGAGAAGATGCGCGGCCCGGTCAACACGGAAATCAAGCTCACCATCCGCCGCAAGGATGTCGAGGCGCCGATCGATATTGCCATCACCCGCGATGTCATCCGCATCAAGGCGGTGCGTGCGCGCACGGAAGGCGACATCGGCTACCTGCGCATCACCTCGTTCAACGAGCAGACCTACGATAACCTCAAGGCGAGCATCGAGAAGCTCAATGGGGAAATCGGTAACGACAAGGTACGTGGCTACGTGCTCGACCTGCGCAATAACCCCGGTGGCCTGCTCGACCAGGCGATCGCGGTGTCTGATGCGTTCCTCGATCGCGGCGAGATCGTGTCGACCCGCGGCCGCCAGGCCAATGAGACCCAGCGGTCCAATGCGCGTCCGGGCGACCTGACGGGCGGCAAGCCGGTCATCGTGCTCGTCAATGGCGGTTCGGCGTCAGCCTCGGAGATCGTGGCGGGCGCGCTGCAGGATCATCGCCGCGCGACCATCATCGGCTCGCGCTCGTTCGGCAAGGGATCGGTGCAGACCATCATCCCGCTTGGCCAGAACGGCGCCATTCGCCTGACCACCGCGCGCTATTACACCCCGTCGGGCCGCTCGATCCAAGCTAAGGGCATCGATCCGGATATCGAGGTGTTGCAGGAGACGCCGGAAGAGCTGAAGGGCAAGGACACCAGCCAGGGCGAAGCCGGCCTGCGCGGTCACCTTCAGAACAACCAGGGCGAAGAGGAAAAGGGCGGCAGCCAGGCCTATGTGCCGGCCGAGGCCAAGGATGACAAGGCGCTTAACTACGCCTTCGACCTCCTGCGCGGCCTGCAGGCCAACAAGGCCTTCCCGCCGAACCCGAAGGAAGGCGTGCCGAACTGAGCGGCCCGTCCCTCGCTTGATCACTGTCAGCCGCCGGATCGCAAGGTCCGGCGGTTTCGTTTGGTCCCCGCGGCGCCAGCGTTCAGGCCGCCGCGTCGGGCTGTGACAGGTCACATGCGCCATTGCGCTTCCCGTCGGGCTTTGCGACCATCCATCGAACCGCTGATCCAAGGCGGACCGCGCCGGGAGCTCACCCCCCACCATGAAGACACTCGACAAGAAGCTCGCGTCGATCCGCGCCGGGCGCTATCAGCCGCTCGATTTCATCATTGCCGATGCCAAGGATGGCGACATGGGGTTTGGCGCCGCGGCTCCTGGACCGGCCCGTGGCCCCGACGGCCGGCTGACCGGCGCGCTCAAGACCCGCGCGGGCTATCTTTATGCCATGACCGAGATGGTCCAGGCCGGTGTGATCGACATCATGCTCGCGTCCGCCTCGTCGATCGAGCGGCTCACCGACGCGGGCGTGTTCGATGTCACCACCGTGACGCCCGCCGTGCGCTTGAATGACGCGACCGACATTTGGTCCGCGCGCGGGTCGACCTACACGACGCATCCCTCCCGCCCGTTTCGCACCGCGCGGCCCGCCCGCGTCAAGGGCTTCAGCGATCTGGGGCTTTATTCAGTCACCTTCTCCAATGACCTCGATCACGACATCGCTTCGCTCGACGCCTACACGGCGTTTCGCGCTGAAGCGACCAGCGTGGGCGTACGGCACTTCTTGGAAGTCTTTAATGCCAACCCCGCGCTCGACATCGGCGTCGCCCCGGCTTTGATGGGGTCATATGTCAACGACTGCATCGTGCGCGCGCTTGCCGGCGTGACCGCGGTGGAGGCGCCGGTGTTCCTCAAGATGGCCTATAACGGACCCAAGGCCTTGGAGGAGCTGGCGAGCTATGATCCCACCGGGCTCATCGTCGGCATTCTCGGCGGCGCCAAGGGCACCACGCGCGATACCTTCGAGCTGATCCGCCAAGCCGAGCGCTATGGCGCGCGGGTGGCGTTGTTTGGCCGCAAGATCAACTTCGCCGAACACCCCATCGAGCTTGTCCGTCTGATGCGGGCGGTGGTCGAAGGTCGGGCGTCGAGCCTGGAGGCGGTCAAGGCTTATCACGGCGCGCTGCAAAAGGCCGGGCTGGTCGCCGATCGTTCGCTGGAGGACGATAGCCAAATCACCGACCCGATCTTGCAGCAGGGCTGATTCCGTGGCGAGCGCGGGCATTGGCGTGGGCGCGCCGGAACGGTCGGGCATCATTGCGGCCGGCTCTTGGCTTGTCGATCGCAACAAGGCGGTGTCCCACTGGCCGCACGAGGAAACTGTCGCGGAAATCCTCGACGAGCGCCACGAAGGCGGCGGCTCAGGTTTCAATTGCGGCATCGACCTCAAGAAGCTCGGCGCCGCCTATCCCGTCCATGCGCTCGGGCTTATTGGCGACGACGCGGAAGGCGCCTACTTGCTCGCCACCGCTCAACAGCATGGCCTGGAGACGGATGGGCTCAGCGTCACGACGGCGGCGCGCACATCGACCACGGACGTCATGAGCTCCGTCAAGACCGGCAAGCGCACCTTCTTCCATGCCCAGGGCGCCCACGCGATCATGGGGCCCGAACACCTTGATGTTGCCGGCCGCCCGGCCCGTATTCTGCACCTTGGTCTGCCGGGCTTGCACCGCCGGCTCGATGGACCGTGCGGTGGCGGCGCCAATGGCTGGGTCGATGTCTTGCAAGCCGCTCGGCGCGCGGGGCTGGTCACCAATATGGAGCTCGTCTCGATCGCTCCCGATCGGCTGCGGGCGGTCGTGGCGCCCTGCCTGCCGCACTTGGATCTCCTCATCGTCAATGACCACGAGATCGGCGCGCTCGTTGATCGCGCGACGGTGGCGGACGGTGAGGCGTTGATCGAGACCTGCCGAGACGCCGCGCGCGCTGTGATGGCGCTGGGGCCCATGCGCTGGATCGCGGTGCATTT